>CAYFFH010000029.1:0-16926 GCA_964342175.1 uncultured Enterobacteriaceae bacterium
CAAAAGAGCGTGCCGATCGGTTTATGGGAACCGATATGACAATGGATGACTTCGAAGGTTTTTCGGGACAGATTCTTCACTATAAATGGCGTTACCTAGGCAGTCGGCAACTACTAGCAGTTGTCGATTCTAAAGGTCCTACCGTTGCCTTTTTCGGACCTAAAAGCCGCGTTGCAAATGACGTATGGCAGCTTAGACCTGCGTACGCAGTAGAAATTGTGCCCACTTGGCAAGATCACCCTTATGCCAGCAGAATTCTGTTCTTCGACGCCGAGACCTACAATGTAATTAATAACTTCGCCTTTAACCGCGACAATCAAATGTGGCGTATGAACGGTGTTTTCTACTGGTTTCCAGAGCCAGATGATAGTGGATCGGCAAAGATTGAGACCTCACTCCAACGTTTGGCCGCTACTACTATGATTGATCGTCTGTCAGGGACAGCAACTGTCTCCCGGATGATAAAGCCAACCAAAATGCCATCAGTAAGTGTCGCGGAGATCAAACGCCGTTTCAGCGTCTCTGCACTAACGAGTGGTCGTTAATGTGGAATATTGCAAATCCATATCCAAAATTATCATTCAATAGAGTTGCAGAATTCTTTAATGCCCAATACCGAATTATCAATCTCGATCACTGATCGATTGGATTAATCTTCTCGGCGTCAAGCTCGTACTTCTCCATAAGCTTTTGTATATCTTCAATTGACGCAGCGCCAATGCTCCTTAGTCCATCGAGTGCCGCAAGAGCGATGTGCGCGGGCCCAATCTCAAAGTAATCTCTCAGCCCTTCACGGGAATCGCTCAAACCAAAACCATCAGTCCCCAGCGCTTGATAAGGACCTGGCACCCAGCGGGAAATCGATTCTGTGTAGCTTTTCATATAGTCCGAAACACCAATAAAGACACCTTTTTCTCCTGCGAGCAACTCTTCCAGATATGAGTGATGTGGCGTTTCTCCAGGATGTAGGCGATTCCAGCGCGTGCATCTGACTGCATCCCGATACAGCTCGTTAAAACTAGTCACACTCCAAATATCAACCGCGCAACCACATTCCTCCAAGATCGGCATGCTGGCCAAGGCCTGCTGCATAATACTGCCGCTTGCGAGAAGGTGGACTTTTCGCGATCCTTCCAAATTCTGTGTCGCCGCCCGAAGGCGATACATGCCTCGCACAATTCCTTCACTGACATCCTCATCCGGTAATCCCGGCATCACATAGTTTTCGTTATATAAGGTAATGTAGTAAAAGATCTTTTCATCATGCGCATACATCCGCTCAATGCCGGCGCGTATTATTATCGCGAGCTCATAAGCAAAGGCCGGATCGTAACTTTTAAGATTTGGAACCGTATTGGCAACGACTTGGGAGTGTCCATCTTGATGCTGTAACCCTTCGCCGTTTAAGGTGCTCCTCCCAGCAGTTCCCCCTAGTAAAAACCCACGGCACATCATATCGCCGCAGGTCCAAATCATATCTCCCACGCGCTGAAACCCGAAGATTGAATAGAATAAATAGAAGGGGATCGTGGGTATGCCGTGCATCGCATAGGCCGTCCCTGCAGCCAGAAAGGACGCCATTGCGCCAGTTTCGCAGATGCCCTCTTGCAATATTTGTCCGTCACTGGTTTCTTTGTATCGAAGTAATGAATTCTGATCCACCGGTGTATATTTTTGGCCCTCCGGAGAGTAGATCCCTGCAACATTAAATAGCGCATCCATACCAAAGGTCCGTGCCTCATCCGGAACTATTGGTACTACATAAGAACCAATATCAGGATCTCGAAGTAACCGGCTAATTAGACGTACGGCGGCTGTTGTTGTGGACATAGTTCGCGCACCACTACCTTTAAGTAACTCGCCAAAACGATCTAAGGGTGGGGCGGGTAGAGTAGGGCAGTTGACCTCGCGTATCGGAAGATAACCGCCGAGTTGTTCCCTGTGACGCTTTAGATATTGAATCTCAGCACTATCCTCAGCCGGGCGATAGAAAGATGCAGCTGCCATATCTTCTTCACTTAGCGGGATATCGAACGCTTTGGCGCAAGCTATTCGCTCCTCCGCACTTAAATTCTTCTTTTGGTGGACGGTATTGGTACCTTGCACCGTGGTCATCCCATCCCCTTTTACCGTTTTGACCAAAACAACGGTCGGCGAGTCGTGACTTTGGAGCGCTTGTGCAAACGCAGCATAAACCTTTTTGGGGTCTTGTCCGCCGCGCTTTATATCTTGAATTTCCGCGTCTGTAAGGGTTTTCATCATATCTGCGAGCTGTGGGTTGTTCTCTACCCATAGTTCACGTTGGATATCGCCCGGAGAAACAGAATAGTATTGATAGTCACCGTCAACTGCGTTTTCCATCCGATTGAGTAGGACGTGATTATGGTCGCGCGCCAACAAACCATCCCAGCCACCGCCCCATATCACCTTGATAACGTTCCAATCTGCGCCGCGAAAACTACGCTCCAGCTCCTGAATGATTTTCCCATTGCCCCGTACCGGGCCATCCAGGCGCTGTAGGTTACAGTTAATCACTAGTATTAAGTTATCGAGTTTCTCCCGCGCAGCAATGTTGATTGTGCCCAATACTTCCGGTTCATCTGCTTCCCCATCTCCAATAAAACACCAGAATTTACCTCCGTTTTTCGGCTTAAGGCCTCGATTTTCAAGATATTTCGCGAATCTCGCTTGATAAATCACCGTGGGCGTCGACAGACCCATTGAGGCACACGGAATTTCCCAAAAGTCGGACATCAGTCGGGGGTGCGGGTAGGAGCTCAGACCGCCTTCGTCGTGTAGCTCACGACGGAAGTTTTTTAATTGAGCTTCGTTAAATCGACCTTCGAGATAAGCCCGAGCGTAAATTCCTGGCGCGGCGTGGGGTTGGGGTATAAAAACATCACCCCCGTAGTCTGCACTCGCGCCCCGGAAAAAGTGATTAAATCCAACCTCCATTGTGGTTGCAGCCGACCCATAGGTTGCAATATGGCCACCGACCCCACTACCGCTATCTGCCGCTTGAAGAACCATAGCCATAGCATTCCAGCGGATGATATTTTCTATTCGTTTTTCAACCGCAATATCTCCGGGATAGGGGGGCTGCTTTTCGACCCCTATGGTATTCAAATAGGGTGTATTTAGGGTCGCCTCATTGAGCGGGACACCCAGCGCGAGCGCACGGTCTTGTAAGGTACGCAATAGCGTCTTCAGGCCATTTTCACCGTGCTCCCGATGAATATCCTCAAATGCTTCTAACCACTCCTGCCGTTCAATTTCAAAGGAATCTGAGTTTTCTGTAGGTTGGCTCATGGAGCGTAGTCCTAAATACTGTTCCAACTAAGATTATAGTTTAGATCCTAAACAATACGATGCTAAACCTGCCAACCATGTAGACTATAACGACACCAGAAAGAGATATTTCATTTATCCGGGGATATTTATGCCAAAAGCGACTCTTGACCGTATTGATTATAGGATCCTCCATTTTCTACAGAATAATGCTCGTGTTACAAATGCGGATTTAGCGTCAAAGGTCGGATTGTCCCCATCGCCATGCCTGAGACGAGTAAAAAGCCTCGAGAAGAGAGGTATTATCAAGCGTTACGTTGGTATTGTTGACGCAGCAGGTGTTGGGCTACCTATAAGTGCTTTTGTCAGCATTTCACTTCACAACCAAGACCGAAACGCGATTGAGACCTTCCAATCACGTGTGTGCACCTATCCTGAGGTGATGGAATGCTATTTGATGACAGGGACATCTGACTTTCTCATGCGAGTGGTTGTCCCTGACTTAGAAAACTATGAGCGGTTCGCCGACAAATTGACCCGCATCCCCGGCATAAGCAACATCCAAACCAGTTTTGCGTTAAAACCGATCGTGTACAAAACCGAATTGCCGCTTGAAGGGGGCGACTCACGATATTAGGGGGACTTGAGCACTCGAAAGATCGGTTCATTTAAAAGTCCACCAACACATTCAACAAATGATGGTAGAGATAACAATTATTAATAATTCATGTATATAGGGCCATTAATTCAACTCTATTCGATGTCTTGGTAACCCCACCTAAAATGGATGTTTCAGCTAATTTTATGTTTTTGATTAGATATATAGGTTCGCATAATGTATATTATGTTAAATAATATTCTAATGAGCTTGGCAATCGGAGAAAATAAGTTAAACAAAAACGATGTCTGATTTCATACTATAGAGAACATATAACACTTCTTCCTTTTCCCTCTGCCCCACGTTGTGCTTTTCCAAGGCTAGGAGCGCATCGTCCAAAACTGCTACAAATTCATCATTATCGATATTCATCCCGGTATGCGCGGCTCGCATATCTTCCCCATCGTAGTTATCGGGCCCTCCGGTCCCCGCAATAAAAAATGTTGCCACTTGGTGTTTCACCTTCACAGGATCGGAATCAGCATACCGAGCCGCTATCCGAGGATTATTCAGGTGGATGTCGACAAGATCGCTGGAAATTTGCATGATTGCGGCAGTTCCACCTAGTCTTTCGTAGAGAGATTTACTCATCAGATTACGCTCCATTAACCGCTTAGAAGTACGAAATGATGCTAGACGACGCGACTTTGCCTATCTCCCCAATAACGATCCTTCAATAGACGTTTGTATAGTTTTCCGGTGGGTAACCTGGGCAATTGCTGCTCGAAATCTATTGAGCGAGGACATTTTTGATGAGATAGATGCGACTGGCAGTAGGCAATCAGTTCATCCTCCAGCGCGTCGTCGCCAGAAAATTCAGGCACAACCTCTATTACTGCTTTTACCTCCTCCCCAAGATCTTCATTCGGCACTCCAAAGACTGCTGCGTCGGCGACTTTTGGATGCGAGATTAATAGATTCTCACATTCTTGAGGATAGATATTTACACCACCAGATATGATCATGTAAGTCCTGCGGTCAGTTAGGTATAGAAACCCATCGTCGTCAACATAGCCAACGTCACCAACGGAGCTCATAGTTCCGTCCGCGGAACAAGTCTGAGCGGTGCGCTCGGGATCATTGTAGTACTCAAATGGAGTTGCCGTTACAAACCAAATTGTTCCCGCCGTACCGTTTGGACACTCGTTCATATCGTCATCCAAGACATGGACTTCACCAAGCCTTACCTTTCCAACCGAACCCGGATGGGCCAACCATTCGGGTGTATTGCACGCAGCAAACCCGAGACCTTCAGTCGCCCCGTAGGACTCATGGATAATTGGCCCCCACCAATCGATCATCTGACGCTTAACCTGTGGCGGACATGGCGCAGCGCCGTGGATCGCGATCTCGAGAGAAGACAAATCGTAACGAGCCCGTACCTGCTTTGGCAGCTTCAGTAGCCGGCTAAACATTGTTGGTACAAGCTGGCTATGCGTAACTCGATGCTTCTCAATCAATCGGAGATATTCCTCTGGATCAAAGCGTTCCATGATAATACACGTGCCACCCACTCTAATCGTCAGATTGGTCGCTGCTTGTGGCGCCGTGTGATAAAGGGGCGCCGGCGAAAGATAAACCATCCCCTCTCTGTACTGCCAAACCCTATTTAGAAATCGAAAAATCGGTAGGTTATCGTCCGGGGGGATATCTGCTAACGGCCGCAGAACCCCTTTAGGTCTTCCGGTCGTCCCCGATGAATAAAGCATAGCTGTACCAAGCCGCTCATGTCTAATTGGCGTTGTCGGGTATTTTAAAATTGCCGCCTCATAGTCTATAAAAGGCTCATCAACATCTCCGGCCCCGACGACCAAGTAAAGCAAAACATCTCGGCACTGCTTTATTGCTTCGCGGGCCACTTCAATGCGATCTACAGATGTAATCAGCACTTTTGACTCGCTATCGTTAAGAATAAATGCCATCTCATCTGCTGAGAGATATGAATTGATACAGGTGTAATACAAACCAGCCCGCTCTCCGGCAGCACAGGTCTCCAGATAGCAGGCATTGTTCTCCATGAAGATTGCATAATGGTCGAGCGGTTTTAATCCGTGGTCTGCTAACAAATGCGCAAGCTGATTAGAGCGGCCTTCAAATTCGTCGTATGTAACCACGGCGCCGTTGCTCGCCATGACAACACATGCTTGATTCGGTTGGCTGATGGAATATTTACCTGCGTACATCTTATGTCGTATTTTTTTATTCGGAATGCGCAGATAACATTTAGGAAAGACCAACGACGGGGACCAACGCGCCATGCAACGCACTCGCACGAGTGGAACCGAGATAACAGATTACATTGGCTAGGTCGTGCGGCTCGACCCACATTTTGTGGTCCATATCCGGCATATCGGCTCGATTGGCAGGTGTGTCAATAATGCTGGGCAGTACGGCATTTACATTGATTCCGAAATGACGCAATTCCTTTGATAAGCTTTCAGTCAACCGCATAACTGCACTTTTCGCGACACAATAGGCTCCCATATTGCCCTGCCCTTCACGCGCCGACATTGCACCAACATTGACAATCGCGCCCTTTTTGACCGCCAACATTTTAGGCACCACCACAGTGCACATATTCAGGGCAGTCGTAACGTTCATTGCAAACATCGCTTCCCACTCAGACACTCCAGTTTCATGAACCGTTGGGCCCATAGCAAAGCCCCCGGCAATATTGAAAAGCCCATCGACGATATCTATAGCCCCGATCTCAGCCAGGACCGCTGCAGCGTCGGTAAGATCTAGAACTATTTGGCGGACGTTGTCCCGCTGACTACTGAACTGGCGATCTACAGCTATGACCGAGGCACCCTCAGCTATCGCTACGTCGACTACCGCTTGACCCACAGTACCGTTCGCACCCGTAACAATGATTGTCTTGTCATTTAACATCATATGAATTTTCTATGTAATCTTATCGTAGGTCAAAATGTTTACGATCTTAGTCCGCGAATAGGTAAAACCGCTGTGTAGACCTTCATGCCAGAGAGATTAGATCAGGTTAATTCTAGAAAACTTGACCGTAGATATTTCCGCAGCAACTGTGTACGCACTAGTACATCCGATTTCCCCATATATTTTCGTTATTTTGTTATTTTATACCGATTCAAAAATTGCTACCCTTCGTAATTGGTAAAAAATAGACAGACACCATGCATTACGATCTTGTCATTAAAAACGGTTACATCATCGATGGATCCGGCGGACCCCGCTTTCCGGCAGATGTCGGCATCATTGAAGATAAAATAATAACTGTTGGACGTATCAATGCGCCTGCCACAGAGACTATAGATGCCGAGGGGCAAGTAGTAACGCCAGGTTTTGTCGATGGACATACCCATATGGATGCCCAAATATTTTGGGATCCGATTGGTTCCTCATCGTGCTATCACGGCGTGACGACAGTCATGATGGGAAACTGCGGTTTTACACTGGCGCCGTGCGCTGAAGGCGATGCCGATTTTGTCTTTCGTAATCTCGAACGTGCCGAGGACCTTTCCCGTGACGCAATGCTCACAGGAATTAATTGGAGTTGGGAAACCTTTCCAGAGTACTTAGATACGATCGATGTGCTACCCAAGGGAATTAACTACGGTGGTTATATCGGCCATTCGGCGCTACGCACCTATGTTATGGGCGAACGCGCATTCAGTGAGCAAGCTACCGACGATGAACTCCATCGTATGCGCCACGAGGTGCAGGAAGCCGTGCGCGCCGGCGCGATTGGATTCTCAACCTCACGCACAAAGAATCATATCACCGCTGATGATCGCCCAGTTGCTAGCCGCATCGCAGACTGGAACGAAGTCTGCGCGTTGGTCAAGGCTATGGGTACTCTCGGCGCAGGAATCTTTGAGCTGGCCGGTGAAGAGCCCGGCCGCAACCCTAAACGTCAGCGGGAATACTTTGATCGCCTGAAGCACCTTGCCGTTGAATCCGGTCGACCGTTGACCTTTGGGATGCCGAGTATGCGTATCGCGCCGGAAATATGGCCCCACTATTATGAATTGGCGAATGAAACTGCCGCTGCCGGCGGGAGAATGTTTGTCCAAGCTCATTCGCGCTCAATATCAACGTTGCTATCGTTCAAATCCCATACTCCATTTGATGATTGGGATTTTTGGTCCGACATAAGAGCAAAACCGTTGGACGAGCAGATGCGACTCATGAGCGATCCCGCGGTTAAAAAACGCATGATTGAAGTGGCTAGTCAACCATATAGCGGCCCACGTGTAGTGGGTGCTGAGGCGCGTCCACCAGAATGGGACTGGGTCTACTTATTCGATGGAATTGGTGACGAGACAGTCATGACCGAAGTTGCAAACAATCGAGGCGTACTTCCAATCGAAGCCATGATCGACATCGCACTCGAACGAGATTTCGATGTATTTTTTCGGCAACCCCTCGCGAATGAAGATCAGAATCATGTTCTTCAGATGATGCGCCACCCGCGGAGCGTCGTCACATTTTCAGACTCTGGTGCTCACGTTGCACAAATCATGGATTCTTCTTTACAAACGCATCTACTAAGCCACTGGGTGCGTGAAAAAGAAGCCTTTACGCTTGAAGATGCTGTCCGACTTATTACGTATGACACCTCAAACGCATGGGGATTGCATGACCGAGGCCTAATCCGCGAAGGTCTCAACGCAGATCTGGTAATTTTCGACCCAGACAACATAGGTCAAAATATGCCTGAACTCTTACACGATCTTCCAGCGGGCGCGCCACGCCTCCGACAGACCGCCACGGGGATTCAAGCGACAGTAGTAAATGGGAAAGTAGTACTAAGGGACAATGTCCCTAGCGGAAACCTCCCGGGCCGGCTGGTACGTGGACCGTTAGCTGAAAAATAATATTTGTGTCGGAACTAAAACACCTAACCCCACCTGAGGCTTACCAGCTAATGCTGGATAATCCGCATGCCGTACTACTTGATATCCGTTCAACCATGGAGCACTTGTTTGTCGGCCATCCGAAAGGAGCAATCCATATTGCGTGGGTGGACGAGCCAGAGTGGACCATAAACCCTCAGTTTCTCACACGCGTGCGCGAACTAATGCTAGGGGGCGGCCTCGATTCCGGAAGTGGCGCCGCCCCTGTCATCCTAATATGCCGCAGTGGGAAACGCACAGTAGATGCAGGTAATCTGCTTGTGGAAAACGGCTTCGACGAAGTTTACAACGTTCTCGAGGGTTTCGAAGGGGAACTAGATCATGAACACCATCGCTGCACTCTCGGTGGTTGGCGCTTCCACGGTCTACCGTGGGAGCAGTGCTAACTTGAGTTTGGTTAGTCTGCAGGTGACCTTGATCTCTCTAACCCCGTAGGCGACCTCAAGCGCTATCACTCCGCCCCTAATCATTTCGTCGCCGCTAGAATTAACACTAATAAAGATCGCTGCTGTAGCAAAGCACACCACTTTTGCGTGTGAAAAATTAACCGAAGATGACGCAAACAGGTAGGCCCGGGACTATAGTAACCAAGTGCGCACGACGGCTTTAGAACTGTAATGTATTTTTAAATTCTAATGACCATTAGCATTTCTAGTTAAAAATTTATCGAGCATATTCGCGAATGCGCTCCGATCACTTTGATTTAAGACAGTCGGGCCACCGGTATCTGTTCCACTAGATCGCAGGACATCCATGAAATCTCGCATATTCAGTCGCTCTCGAATATTTTCATCCGAGTAGAGAGCACCTCTTGAGCTTAACGCATGCGCGCCCTTTTCTACTACTTCTGCGGCCAAAGGAATATCATCCGTAATCACTAGATCACCCGCATTTACCCTCTTTACAATCTCATTGTCGGCCACATCAAAACCGGTGCTTACGCGCAGGAATTTTATGAACGGTGACGGTGGGACACGCAGGATCTGATTTGCAACCAAGGTCAATTTCACTTCTACACGTTGTGCTGCTCGAAATAAGATCTCCTTTATCACAACCGGGCAAGCATCTGCGTCAACCCAAATCTCCACCGTTACCCCTCTAAGACGACTCTTACCCTCCGCCAATAATTTGAATCTTGAATCAAAGCTAGGCGAAATGTTCGTCTGGAATTACCATCATTTCAGAAAAACGCCTCGTTCGATAAACGATATGGGCGAAACTTTTTGGCTTCTCCATTTAGGTTTCCTCTTTGAACGTTAATTCACTCGTTACCGCTATGTGCGGAGAGTGTTTGATCGTCTGCAATACGACGCAATAGCGCTCCGTTAACTCGATGAGTTTGTCGATCGATTCCTTCGAAGCATCTGTATCTAGCGTGAACGTTAGTCGGATATTGTTTAGTCCTACAGGCACTTCCTTCGTAATCGCTAAGGTGCCTCTAAAATCAAGTTCACCTTCGGCATTCACTTTGGCACCCCGCAGCGAAATACCAAGGGCCGTCGATACTGCTGCCAAAGTCACTCCAGCACACGCGACTAGCGCCTCTAGCAACATATCTCCAGAACAAAGCTGAGCGCCATCGCCACCACTTGCAGGATGCAACCCCGCCTCAGCTAGTGCGGAGGCGGTCTTGACCTTACATGCAATCCCCTTCCCCAGATCGCCTGTCGCACGCAGAGTAACCGATGCTGACCCAGGGTCATCTATGTACTTTGCTTTTAATGGTGCTTGTATCTCACGAAGCCGCTCCTTTTCCATATCATCCCTCAAATGGACCATACGTCCGACGAATACTAATTAACAGACAACGTCCCATTTTATGGTTGCCCGATTGCGACTTACATAAAGTTTACCCTGGCAATTCCTCAACCGTACGAGGGATGTACTGTAATGCATAGAAACCTATCCACTCCGCTCCGCCTCGATTAGGTTACGCAGGCATTAAACCAAAATCGTAATTAACTTGGCAAAACGGCGTTGGGAGGCCGTATTCGGCGGCAAGCTTTTTATCAGTCGAAGAAATGAATTTTGCCACTAGTTTCGCCTTTGTTGCGAATACCGCGTCGGAGTCTAAATACTTGTCGCCATCAACAAAAATATGTGTGGTGACCGTTTCATACCCAGGAGCAGAGACCATAAAGTGGAGGTGCGCAGGCCGAAATGCATGACGGCCTGCGGCGGACAATAATCTTCCGACAGGGCCATCCGTTGGCACAGGATAAGATGTTGGCTTTTCGGATATAAAGCTATATTCGCCATTATCTTTTGCTTTGATTTTCGCCCGCAAATTCCACTCCGGAGCGTCTGGATCCTGAACATCATAGAGTTGATTACTCGCAGTCTGCCAAACATCAAGTTTCGCACCCTTCAGCGGCTTTCCCTCGGCATCCGACACGGTGCCAGTTACTAAAACTACTTCGCCATCAGCATCCCGCTTTATGATATTGCTACCGGATTCAACCTCTGGTGCTCCCTCAACATAAAATGGTCCAAGCACAGTTGATTCAGTCCCCTTACCGCCTTTCGGGTGATTAATCGCATCGACTACCATCGAAAGACCTAAAGTATCAGACAATAAAATAAATTCCTGCCGTTTATCGTCGCACTTTTTTCCAGTCTCGGTCAGAAATTGGATACCCTCCAGCCATTCTTTCTCGGTTAGGGAAACCTCCTTTGCGAACGAGTGCAGGTGCTTTATCAATGCCCCGAAGATTTCAGTATGGCGCGGGCTTATCGCATTCTTTGTATATGCTTCGGTCACAACATCGGTTAAGTTATCTAAAGTAAAATCTTTCATCGAGAACTCCTAGGCTAATTGTGCAATACAAGGGTGCAATCGAGACGCTAGATCCAAAACACGACATCGGCGATATTCCCCCGACCCTTAGGACATCACGATAGCTCAGAGTGAACACGGAGGAACTCCGCCATGATGCTCCTCCAGATCAAATAAATGCAGTCGGCTCCTCCTGGCCGGCAACCAATGCCCCATATAGACGGACCGCACTTTCATGATTCAAAAACCCGTGGCAATTAATTGCTGAGATATCTTGATATGCACGTTGCAGCGGATGTTCAGGATTTAAAACGGATCCACCACTGTTCAGAAATAGACTCTGTACAGCATACATGCACTCTCGCATTGCCCAAGTAGTATCAACGCAAGTTTTCGCTGCTAGAGCTCGAGGCATTCGTCCAGGAACTCCGGAAGCGTCGCGGATAACGCACCCAGCACGATCGAGTAACATACGCGCGATATCCACGCGCATTTCTGCTTCCGCGAGAAGAATGTGTGCTTGCGAAGAATTTGAGCGGACTTCGCCAGTAATAGGATACGCTCCCGATTTGGATAATAAACTCTCGGTAAAATCCTGTAATGCTTGCTCCGCAATACCTAACCCTGGTCCCGCTAGATTAAGCACAAGTATTGGTACAAAGGCGGCATTGAACACTGATTCTGGGTTGTCGATTAAGCCTGGGGATGTTCCAGCGCACGCCCCACCATACGACAACATCTGCTCCCTTGGAACAAAGAGATTTGTACATGTAAGGCTAAAACTACCAGTCGCTTGCAACCCCGATACAAACCAGTCGTCATCTTCTTGTAATTCCTTCCCTGCTATTAACAATGCGCCTACATCGACAATCTCATCCTCATCATTCAACACCTGCACACCCGCCAATGCCCAATCACGCGCCGAAGCGCCAGAGCAGAATGGGAAACTTCCGTGCTCTATTAAGAAACCTCCATCCACAAGTCGCGCTGTATTTTTCATCGGATTGAGCGACGCGACGATAACCGGATTCGGCCCTTCGGCAAATACTTTTCGTTGTACCGAGTTTGGCAAAAATGCAATGAGCCAGTTGTGCACCTGGTATACTGCGAGAACCCACGCTGCTGCTGCACACCCCCTAGCAATACGCGCTACTGTCGGCAAAACATCGACCATGTGCAGTTCATCACCCCCAAACCGCCTTGGGACATAAACCTTTAGCAACCCCTCCTCGCGCATCTGGGCCACAGTCCTAGCATCGAGGCGCCTCTCAACTGTTGCAGCTGCAGATCGGGCACCAAAAATCGGTGCGAGTTTTGCCGCAGTACTAAGTAATTCTCCTGAGGTTGTCGTGGTCTTCGCATCCATCGGATATTGCCTTTTCCTGATTGAAATTAGCTGTAATGGAGATACCCAATACAAGGGAACCCTGAGCTACACGTACTACAAATCACTACCTTATAATCAATTCTGTTAGGGCATTACAGTAAGCGATTGCTTAATTTTCGACCCCGTCACCAATCAGTCCTTGAGAAATCCGATCTGCGACATAAGTTCTTGTTTGTTCTGCTCGATGTTTGGAGAAACCATGACCTCCATCCCTAAATTCTGAAGGGGTTCATCGCAAGTAAAACCGGGGTTATGTGAGACTGTTGCTTCAAACATCGCGCCTGACGGCGTACGGATATATATAGAATCAAAATAACCACGATCTTTAACATCTGACACATCGGTATACCCTATTGCTTCAAGGAAAAACTTCAGCTCATTTTGTTTTGCATGACTAGCAACTTCGAAAGCCATATGATGAATAGCACCCTCGCCGACCGTCCATGTACCTGGTTTGCGCTCAGGCTCGACCACGAAATCAACTAGCGCTCCACTACCACCTTTGCCAACCGTATATCGAATAAGGTTACGATCGTCGCTAACTCGAGTGCCACCCCAACCAACCTGCATAAATTCTTCCATAAACTCGGCGTCACGCAGTGATACTCCTATAGAGTGAGTTCCGCGGATCATCATATCAACCGGCACAGGCCCTTGTGAGTGGGGAGCCCTAGGATCTTCCGCTACTGCAACCAACGTGTAATTGACGCCACAAGGGTGTTCGAAATCAAGATAAGTTTCACCGAAACGTTCAGTTTGCTCGACCCTGAAGCCGTGCTCCGTTAGGCGCTTCTGCCAAAACTCCACTGCACCTGTTGGGATCGAGAGCGCAACGTAACTTACCTGCCCAGACCCCTTGCGGCCCTTTACACCTGTATGTCGCATGGGGAAGGAAGTGACCAATGAACTCTCTTCCCCGGTATCGTTACCGTAATACAGGTGGTAGATTGGTACTTTCCCATCATAAAAGAGCGTTTTTTTTACGCTTTTCATTCCTAAGACTTTGGTATGAAAATCGTAGTCTTCCTGAGCACCGCCCGTCGCGATCGTGATGTGGTGATGACGCAGTACATGAGAACCTGGTGTCGCTTCATTCATAACGAGTCTCCTGGGCATGGTTCTAATAAATCCAAAACTAGCACGCGGCCATAGCTACTGCAACGCACTCCAAAAAGTCGAATAAATCAAACGACAAGATAACGAACGAGAAACTTTTGCACTGCGGCATCTGCCGCAGTTTCAATCTCCAAATCCTCCGGGCGTTCTCGCGCTCCGACAATTTGGGCCAACATACGATCCCAAAGAAGAAAACCTTGGAATTCTTTAGCAGCTTCAACCGAATCCGAGATATTCAATACGCCGGCTAACATTTGTGTTTCGAAATATTGTGCCAACGCCGATTGGGCAGTAACGGCGCCCACCTCGTAGTATGCGGGCCCTAAGTCCGGATATTTCCACACCGCCGAGATTGTGGCTCTAACAATTGCTATGTGCTTTTCGTCAAGAATCATCCGCAAAGCCAGGCGAGCATAGCGGCGTAACGCCTCCTCGACATTCATATCTTTCATATAGAAGGCGTGGAACGCTTGCGATAAATCTAGCGATACATCTTCCGTTAACGCAGAAAGCAATCCCTCTTTGTTACCAAAATAGTGATATATGGACGTTTTTGAGCAACCAGCCCGTTCACAAATTGCATCCAAATTTGTACCTTCGTAACCACGCTCAATAATCAGGCTACCAGCTGCCCCCAGAATCACCGCTCTTTTAGCCTCGCGTCGATTCTCTTTTGCAACAGGTGACCCGGCCATAAATCAACTCATCCAATTTAAAAAATTACGCTTTAAACACAGATACTTATAGAACATATCTCAATAAATAGTAACGTTAATTCGGTAAAAAGCTCGCAATTTTATTTTCCAGTAGCTTTGCCATGATTATTGATTGTACTATACGGTACCAGTGTACTAGCCAGTATTTTTTATTCCAACAACAAAATACTCGAGGATTAGATAATGTTGCGAAGCGGAGAAGAATACCTTGCCTCAATTCGGGACGGCCGAAGAGTTATGTGCGGCGGTGAGCTTATTGAAGACCTCACATCTCATGAAAAAACCCAAGGGTACTCGCAACAGGTTGCTGAGTTTTACGACATCCACTTAGACCCCGAGCACCAACCGTACTTAACTTTTGTCGATGAATCGGGAATTCGCCGTGCAAAACATTGGATGTTGCCTCGCAACAAAAAAGAAGCTATTGAGCGTCGGGAGTACTTCGATTATATATTCCGCCATTTCAGGGGTGGCCAATGGGGCCGCCTCCCCTGCTCAAATAATAGCGTGATGATGATGCTGGTGGACGACCCTGAGCCCTGGGAACAACAAACTATATATGGGAAGGGTCGGCCATTCGCAAACAACATACGTGATGCTTGGACAGACCTCCGTGACAATGATCTCACCTCTTCACCAATGTTTATTGATATCCAATATGACCGCTCCGGTGCAAACCATCAGGACGTGCCGATGTTACGGATGATCGAGGAACGAGACGAAGGAATCCTAGTACGGGGGTGGAAAGCTGTAGGTACTGCCAGTGTTTTTGCGAACTGGCTCAATGTGGGTGTTCTCTGGAACACAGGAACCCAATCTGATCAGGTCATATTCTGTCGCGTCCCCGTAAACTTAGCAGGTACTACTCATGTAGCTCGCGACTCTCATGCACGCTCGGACCGCAGCGAGTACGACTATCCATTTTCTAACTTCGGGGATGAACTCGAGTCAATGACATTTTTCGATGATGTCGTCATCCCGTGGGAGTATATCTATCACTTGGGCAATGTCGAGCACGCCCAATATTACCCGCAACGTGTATTTGACTGGGTACATATCGAGACACAAAACCGCCAACTGGTAAACGCCGAACTGTTAATCGGCCTCGCATTGCTTTTAACGAATGCTCTAGGGACCGCGAAACACCCAATTGTTGCCTCACAGGTAGCAGACATCATCCGTTTCCGAGAAACGATCCGTGCTTTCACCATTGCATCAGAGGATACCGGTAGCACAACACCGAGCGGTTTATATAAGCCGAACAATATTTTTGTCGACCTAGGCCGTGCTTTTTATATAGAGAATATTAATAAACATGTAGAAAATCTCGCAGACCTTTGTGGTCGGAGCATTATGATGCAACCTACCGAAGGAGATCTTGACGATCCATACATTGGGCCTCATCTAGCTGACGCGTTGCGCGGGACAAATATAAGCGCACGTGACAAGATGCGCATCGTAAAGATCATTCGAGACCGTTTTTACTCCGAAGCTGGCGCCCGGAAAGAGATGTTCGAGCGATTCAACGGCACACCACTGTTCTTGATAAAGTTACTCACAATGCAACGTGTCGAGTTTTCCTTAAATGGTCCGCTTGTAGATCTCGCAAGGAAGGTGTGCGGTTTTGGAGACGATGCTGACATTATCGCAAACGCGATGCTTGAATCTAGTACCGCGGGTCAGGGGTCCGCGGTTCCCGACTACATTCGACAACAGGACGCACACTCCACTTAAAATTTTCGTCCCCCCGGACCATTCCCATGGTATGCGTTGAAAAATAGTTCGCGCACCTTATCTCGCGTAACCTCTACAGCATTGTTACACGCCTTTTCGGTCGCAATATCGGCTGCTTTGTCGAGATCTCCCTCTTTCAAACCTAGCTGCTGGAGATTAGTTTTATCGCTGACTTTATGCAGCAAGTCGAAAATACCCCTGGCTGCATCTTTAACACCGAGCGCTTCGGCTACGCGCTGAGTCCCCGCAGGAACCGCTGCTTGGTTATACTCAACCGAGTAGGCAAGTAAAATTGCATGGGTATCTGCATGCGAGGTATTAAAGCTCCCGCCAAGCGTATGGCATAAACGATGGTG
>CAYFFH010000030.1:0-16889 GCA_964342175.1 uncultured Enterobacteriaceae bacterium
ATGTTGGGACGCAATATCGCTCCGGTATTTATTGTTATGGTGATGAGCAAATGGCATCTGCAAGAGACTCACAACGAATCTACCAAGCTGCGCTAGACGTTGTTGGATTAGGGGCGATCACGACAGAAATCGCGGTGGCGCCGCCATTCTATTTTGCGGAGGATTACCACCAGCAATATTTAGCGAAGAACCCAGGAGGTTATTGCAATATAGGAGGGACAGGTGTTCGGCTTGCAGCACAGGTATAAGTCGTCGTTGGGAATGAGCTGAAGCTGGCGGTGACGGTCTCGATAGAGAAAACGCGACGGTACTGGTTGTCTGTCGAGTATTTTGAAGGCGATTTTTGGCCATCGGCAATGGCGACTATTGTTAGGAGTAGACTCGCAGAGTTATTTGGATAACCTTAGTTTTGAAAGAAATTGATGGTGTGCACTGTTAATGGGGTTAGTGTTACCTAGAGAAATTCCATGAAATACTTAAGGATATGTATAAGTTTTCTGATATTAATATGCTGGAGTATGCCTATGACTAGCGCAGATGAATCGATAACTGATTACGATGCCATTAAGAACACGATTGGGAATTATTTAGACGGCCTCAGGTTTGCTGATCGTGAACGTTTGGAGTCGGCGTTTGCTGTACAGCACGGCCACATGAAGGGTTACATTAAAAACGATCAAGGGCAGCTAATAGAATCGTCACGCCCTATGGATGAGGTGATTGATGAATGGGTGGCACGTGATCCGAATCCTGCTATACAGGGGAGCATAGTTTCAATAAATATCTATAGTGACGTCGGAGCGCAGGCGACATTTAATTTTAATGGAATTTATACCGACGCATTTCAGTTAGCCAAGATCAATGGCCAGTGGAAAATAGTGAATAAGTTCTATGTTGATCAATAAACGTTCGGGTTCTCATATTAGTGCAAAGCACGTATGCTTTGTTGCAATGGATGACTAATTAATCATGCCAAAATTGGATTCACTCTCGCGCCCTGAATATATAAATAAGGTTGAGCTTTATAAAAAATGGGCGCCGGCAGCGTTTGATGCTTTTAATAAGTTTGCTGGTGCCACATTCGCTGATGGCGTTTTATCGAATAAAGAGAAAGAGATTATCGCAGTGGGGTGCGCCCATTCCTTGCGATGCCCCTATTGTATCGATTATCACATTAAGTTGGCGCTTGAAGCCGGCGCGTTAAAAGAAGAAATAGCAGAGTCGATCTGGGTAGCTATCGCGCTAGGGGCTGGAGCATGTCTTTCGCACGCCGCCATAGCGAGCAAGACGCTCGATGGAGAGACTGGTGATTTCTATACTAGTCAGACCAGTACAGGAATGAAGAAATTTTCTGCGCTAATGCCGGAAGTTTATACGAGATATGTGGAGTTCGAGAAAGCTGCATTTGACGATGGTGTATTGGCATCGGAATTTAAATACTTGATTGCGATAGCTTGCGCGCACAATACTCGCTGCCCCTTTTGTATTGAACATCACGTTGAGCAGGCTCTAAAAGTTAATCTACCTAACGAAGTTATCGCGGAGGCGATTTGGGTTGCTATTGAAATGGGTGCGGGTGCATGTTTCGGCCACGCGGGACTTGCAGCCGCTATTTTAGAATAGGTTATGTGTCCCGCATCTTATGGCTATGAACGGTTCTAACTTATCGACTAAAGATCGCACCTCTTGTATAGAATTTCGTCGAATATTCAACGGCATCTCATCACTCGATACCCATGGCGAGAATCCGACTGACTTCGGTAAGAGAACACTGACCTTGCTCACACCAGGTGTTGAAAGCTGATTGTGTAGCGCGTAAGGCGCGCTTCGAAGTGGGGTTTTTGTCTATGATAGCTTCGCGCACGAGCGCCGCGACGACGTCACGGGTTAGGAGGAAAGAATCTTTTCCCATGCGACGCAAAAAGTACTGCGCTGAGATTCCACCCATTCGGTACGCGCGTTTTTTTAAATCCATTAATAAGTTGATGTATTGGTCCGAAGAAAAGCCGGAAAAATATCTGCTGGCAGAGCCACACTCATTTATAATTTCTAATAGGAATGTGGCGTTGTTCCGCGTTGAAAGAAGCTTCGTATAATGGCGAATGACGCGTCGATCGCTGAGTAGACTTTCGATTTCCTCATCTGATAGGTGTGCAACACGGTGTACATCGAAACCGTAAAATACGTGCTCGAAATCATCCCACTTATTCTCCACGACACGCCAGACAAATCCAGCTTGAAAGACGCATTTTGTCATCTCGCTGAACCATCGATCATCAGGGATGTTCTGTAGCGTGCTCGCGGGTTTCGGCTTAGTTAATAGTTTCCTGAGCGCAGCGACGCCACCCTTGCGCGCAGCAGCTAAATCAAATAATGCGTCAAAGTCTCTCATCGGGAAATATATTATGCCCGGAAGAGCTCAATTACGCATCGGATTAGAAAAAATGCTTATGGTAATTTATTAATTTTTTATCAGCGCTTGACCGATTAGGAGCCACTAGTTAAGTTATAAAACCTAAGTGCTGTCTAGTCCAAACATTCGATAATGCAATATTGATTCTCTTTCAGTTTAATCTCAGATCGCGACGAAGGATTCGATTTTCCAGAGAGGTGGCTAGCCGGTGAAACTTGAAGGTTCTTGTGCTTGCGGGTCGATTACGTTTGCTGTCGAATCTCAGCACCCTTACCCATTCAATGTCTGTTATTGCTCTATATGCCGTAAAACAGGTGGGGGTGGTGGTTTTGCGATTAACTTAGGCGCCGACGCTGAAAGCCTGGTAATCAAAGGTGAGGAAAGTCGAAGCGTTTACCGTGCGATGGTAAGCGAATCGACAACGTCCACTTTGGAATTAAGTTCCGCGGAGCGCAGCTTCTGCAAACACTGCGGTTCTGCATTGTGGTTATGGGATCCGCGCTGGCCGGAATTGTTACATCCAATCGCGTCGGCAATTGATTCTGCACTGCCGGTTCCTCCGGAGCGAACGCACCTTATGTTGGCGTATAAATCATCTTGGGTTAAAACTGATATATCAGACAGCGATAAAAGTTTTGATGAGTATCCAGATGAGTCCATTGCTGAATGGCACGAACGTCTGGGGCTTAAAGTTTAGTAGTTTTCTCCGAGGCGACACTGCCACCTGGCGAATCTTTTGCACACTTATTAGGCGACCTTTTGAATGGACCCGTTGGCACTTGAGTCGCCGCGACGGAATGTACGGGTTTGAATTTCCTCTGGACATAAAACATGCATTAGAGTTGGTAGGCAATCGTTTGGGTCGCAGTTGCCGCACATAAAGATATCGATCGCAGCGAAGCGACGTTCAGGCCATGTGTGGATTGTGATATGACTTTCGGCTAGAAGGGAAACCCCACTGATGCCGCCGCCATTACCAAAGTGATGGTAATGCGAATGGAGTAGTGTCGCTCCAGCCGCCGTCGCGCTAGATTCTAGCGCGTCGCGGATCAAATCGATATTATCTAAGCCTCTAGCACCCCAAAACTCTACCAGCAAGTGCTCGCCAGCATAAGGATTACCCTGACTTGTCAGTTTGAAGTGATCAGCTGGTTGGTGAGTCATCATGTCTCCCTGTTAATTCCTGGATCCAACGGGGTAGCACAAAGCTGGCAAGATGGTGGGCGGGCGTATAGTGGCGTAACGGAGCACTAATTCGATCAAAACCTCGCGTGAGATGTTGAAGCGAAGGGTTAAATACGCGCGGGTCGCGAGTTCCGAATCCCATCACCATTGGACCTCCATAGTAGGTCGGCACAGTTACTTGGTAGCATTTTGCCAGCAACCCAATACCGCGTAGAGTTTTTCTTGTATCACGGGCTTCGTTCGGTTGTAGAAAAGCCACGCCGTTCTGTAATGAGAGTGCACCGGTTGATTTTAAGGCCGCCTTACAACATTGATAGAACTCTTTTGAGAAGAGGATCTCACCAGGGCCAACAGGATCAGTTGAGTCGCTGATGATTACGTCGTAACTACATTTTTCACGTTTAAGATAGGTAAACGCATCTTCTAAAATCAGATTAGCGCGAGGATCTTCATACACCGCGCCAGCATTGTTAAGTGTTGGTAAATACTCAATGCACGAGTTAATCACCGCTTCGTCGATTTCGATCATATCAACCCGTTTTACATTGTGTTTGAGTGCCTCGCGTAATGATCCACCGTCGCCGCCTCCAATGATTAGAATGTTCTGCGGAGAATCACAAGCGAGTATTGGTACGTGGACCAGCATTTCGTGATACATGAATTCATCAAGTTCGGTTGTCTGCACAATACCGTCGAGGATCAGTGCACGTCCAAAGCGTTGCGTTTTTACGATCTCAATATGCTGATACGCGCTTTGGGTGTTATATAAGTCTGCTTCTATAGCGAAACCTTGATAGGCAGTTTCGCCGTGGAGATCTTCGGTAAATCGGCGGAGTGACAAAGCTATCTTGGTCCGATCAGCTCTCGTGCAAGCATGATGTGTATCGGCGGAGTCGCGGTTACCGTCGAGTGCGCAAAAATTTGGCAGCAGATAATCACTTGGATCTCGGATCTAATTTTTTGAATAATTCGAGGTAAATATGATCAAGTTCGCCCGCAGAGTATGCGCTTGCACCAGGGGTCTGAAAATATAGGGTCATAGTAAAACTTACGAGATGAAGAACGATTAAAAAATGACGCGGCGTGCGTTATCAAGGCCTATGCGCCAGCCCGACATCTGTGTAGTTTTATGCATAGCAATGTACATATTATATGTTTAGCATGAACCGAAGTATGCTTGATTATAGTCTTTGACGCTTTCTTGGAGTTGTTCAATTATGCTGAAATTGCAGAAGTGGAATCAAATCCAAAATCATTATGGGGGTGTCAATATAGCGGATCGAATTATTACTCGGCTGCAGCTTGCGGGTTGTGACCTCGATAAGCTTAATACCGACGATACGGCAAAGTTTGACGAATTCCATGGTGGTGGACGTGATTCGACTTTAGCGTTAGCCAAGTTCGCTAATATTAGCCCGGGCAAGCGGATTCTTGATATAGGGAGCGGGGTGGGTGGCCCGGCTCGGACCCTAGCAGAAAAATACAGATGTCAGGTCACGGGACTTGAATTAACTGCGGAGTTCATTAGCGCTGGTAAAATGCTAACGGAGCTTTTGGGTATGCTGGGGGTAGTAGAGTTCGTCCAAGCGAGCGCGACTGAGATCCCATTCAAGGCTGAGATGTTTGATGTTGTTTGGTCTCAAAATATGCTCATGAATGTACAAGATAAGGAGAAACTCTTCGCGGAGGTGTATCGCATCACCAAACCAGGGGGTATGCTTGCCTTTGAGACGATCGTTGCGGGTCCCGGCGGACCGTTACATTTCCCAACGTTTTGGGCAGCAGATTCCAGCATGAACTTCCTCGAAAGTAGCGAGAAATTATGCAACTTGATCACGGCTGCAGGTTTCAATCAGAGAAAATTCGAGGACACGACGAACGCCGTTATCGAAAATGGACGTCGGCGCTTAAAAGCGGCAAACGCTGCAAACTGTATGGAACTAGATCTAAGTGTCATTGTGAAATGTGCGGTCGCAGAGAAGATGGAGAATTCCGTATGCAACAATATCGAAGGGAGAACCCGGGCTGTGCAGGGCCTATTTCAACGACTAGATTGAGAGAGGTTCAGCAAGATGGTCACAGCAGAGATTACTATCGCGATTCTATGCGTGAGATGAGGCGTTTGAGCTCCAGTATATTTGGAGTTTGTCTATTGCTTTTAATTGCTTGTGGCGGTACTGAGTCGGATTTCCAGGTCGTTGATTCGCCTGATGCAAAGTTTATGCTCGTCGTGACGGTAACTGAGCCTGCTATGCCGCATGCTTTACACAAGGTCACAGTGTATATCCGAGCTCGTGATTCCGATATCCGGGAGAAGTTATTGGAATCTCCGCTTGCCAATGACGGTGTGCCATTTACGGCGAAAAATATCGGCGCGCGCTGGACTAGTCGTACAACCGCACTTGTGTGCTTGCGACCTACAGACTTGGCTGATCATGGCATCCGCGTTGATGTTTCAGGGGTGCCGAGTGCGGAACTGAAGCCGGGATGTTAGGCTTTGGTGCGCTGTTCTGCGAGACGTTTTACATGAGAGATGGGAGCGAGACATGACGAATCGACGACATTTAGCACCGCAAACTGCCCTTCAGCAAGATTATGGATTTACTGCGCTGGATGATTACGATACAAAAATGTATATCTTGCCGTATATCCGAGATAAATCGAGTCGTGAGGCAATCATCGCAGAGCACCGCCAGCATCCGCGCGGCGCTGGGACCAAGGCAGGTGAAGCTGCGCCGCTGCACAGCGTTGGACTTAAACGATTGATTGATAAACTACGGATGTTTCCTCAGGCGGGCAAGCACACGATCGTGGAGACAGTGCCTTGGAAGGAATACAAAATTGGTATCCTCCCGGGACAGCGTGGTGGTGTTATAGAAATAACTGAAGAGGCTTATCCAACTCGCGAAGATGCGGAACACGCCATCTTTCTTATGCGGTTACGTGTATTCCTAGACGCATACGGCATAAATAATTAAAACGTACTTTAAGCGGATAAAAACATGAGCCTACAGAAAAGCATGCTACGGATTACGGGGTATTCGAATCGATTTTCGGTGCGGCCGAATGAATCCATATCATTCCACATCAATGCAGAGCGAGGAGAGTCCTTTGAGGCGGAGATCGTGCGTCTTATACATGGAGATACAAATCCGGCAGGGCCTGGGTATAAAGAGGAAGTTATCACGAGTGATGTGAGTGGGACTTATCAGGGCAAACACCAACCATTACTCTCAGGTAGCTATATCATCGTTCCTCACGATGATACGTTGAATGTCAAAAGCTTCAGCCTATGTGCGTATATTTTCCCAACCACCCCGCAGGTCGACACTGAAAGGATCGAGGTTGGGGTCCAAGGGTTACTTACAAAATGGGATGAAAATAAGCAGTCTGGTTATGGCTTGTTTATCAACGCTGATGGGGAGCTCGCTCTTCGTATTGGGTCAAGCGGGACTATAGAGGAATTTTCGACCGGGAAGCCTCTGATGCGCAAGGTGTGGTACAAGGTGACGGCATCGTTCGACGCAGAGACGAAAACTGTGCGGGTATCACAAGCTGCGTATGTTACTAACACGAATGGCGGTCACGGAATGAGTATGCTCTTTCCCAACAATGATACCGATGGGACGTTTGAGGGAGTTGCAACCGTTATCCCAAGTATTAACGATTGTCCGCTATTGATGGCGGCAAGCTGCTTGGAAGCTCATTCGGGACGGGTGTTGTGGGGTGGACACTTCAGAGATCTAACAGAGCCACTTGAAATTCCCATACACACGCACGGATATAACGGCAAGATTGAACGGGCAAAAATAACTAATCGAGTATTGAACGACGCCGAATTCGAGTTGTTGCTGGCGAGTCCTGGCGGTGCACAGGTTCCCAATCATATGCGGGATGCCATTGTTGGGGCCTGGGACTTTACGGCCAACATGAAGGATAACGCAGCGTCGCCAACGATCATAGATACGGGGCCGCGAGGGCTCCACGGTCAAGGTGTGAATCTTCCTGTTCGGGGTGTGCCAGGTTTTAACTGGTCGTCGGACTACATGAGTTTCTTACATGGCCCGGATGAATACGGTGCTATACATTTTCATGATGAATCCGTAGATGACGCTCGTTGGGAGGGAGCATTCGAGTGGAAAATTCCAGAAGGCCTTAAAAGTGGTGTTTATGCGGCACGCCTACGAATCAATGGGGAACCATCGGCAGAAACGGAAGACTACATACCATTTTTTGTGCGACCGCCTGCCTCCGGCCCGACTGCAAAGATTGCGTTAATTATGTCAACTAACAGCTACCTAGCTTACGCTAATGATAATCTGAGTGTGAATTCGGTGATTGCACAATTGTTGACCGGGCAAGTACCGCTGTTACAACCGAGCGATTTGTTGCTAAATCAGGAACGCGGTTATGGCCTTGGAACGTATACCACTTATCGAGATGGTTGGGGTGTAAATGTTTCATCGCGGCTTCGACCTATTCTCAACATGCGACCGAAATATATTCATGTCTTGTCACCGTCTCTGTGGCAACTAAATGCAGATCTGCATTTAGTGGACTGGCTGCATCAAATGGATTATGACGTCGATATTCATACTGAAGAAGATCTCGAAAGGGAGGGTGTCGGTCTTCTAAACCAATATCAGGTCTGCCTCACCGGCCATCACCCGGAATATCAGAGTGAAAAATCAATGACGGCCTACCATGATTACCAACTCCAAGGCGGACGTTGGTTATATTTAGCGGCCAATGGGTTTTACTGGATCTGTGTACCACATCCAGACAACCCGAACATTATCGAGGTGCGGAAGGGGGATAATGGAACTAGGGCTTGGACTATCGCTCCGGGAGAGTACTGTAACGCTTTCGATGGTAAGCATGGTGGTTTGTGGCGCGTACGCGGGCGGGTCATGAGTAAATTACTCGGTGTAACTTTTACTTCGTTTGGGCTCACCTATTCGTCCTATTATCGCCGTGCCCCGGATAGCGACCTGCCGCAGTGCGAATGGATAATGAATGGAGTCGGGAAAGATGAAGCCATAGGAGATTTTGGGTTGATTGGTGATGGGGCTGCTGGATTAGAATTAGATCGCTACGATTTGGAATTGGGCACTCCGCATCATGCCTATTTACTAGCGCACTCCGAAGGTCACTCGGATATGTATGTTACAGTCTCAGAGGAATCAACCTTCCATGCCCGTGGTTACATTTCGGCCGGTACCGGAGAGACGAATCCGCGTACGCGCGCAGATATTGTTTACTACAAAACACCTAGCGATGGCGCCGTTTTTTCGGTTGGTTCTATGGCTTGGTGCGGATCATTGTCACATAATAATTATCAGAATAACGTCTCCCAAATAATGCAAAATGTTATCAATGGATTTCTTAAGCCAGGCCCGTTGCCATGAGCAAGATAGAGCCAATAGATCCTGTCGTACGGAAAAAAGACCCTTACTGGTGGTTGCATCCGGCTTATCGTGGCGAACAGTCTTTGGATATGGCAACACTCGATGCAATGCCCGAAGGAGTTTATAAATGGGTGCCGTACTGTGATGAAATATCGGAGGGTGATGACATTGGCACAAATGGAGATTTGACCGGTGGCTACTTTGCTGATTTTGCTCAACTCCTCTATAAGATGAACGGTTTTCGTCTCGGACCGGTTGAAAATTCATATGTCATTATCTGTTTAAAATCATCAAAACGTTGGGCAGTAGGTCAACTAAGAGCCGATCCTGTTACTCCAGTTCAGGTTTTTAATAATCTTATTTTTGATAACGAGAGCTCGGCTCGCGCGCAAGCCGAAGCGTTACGTAGTAGTTAAGAATGATTTTCTGTTGGGCTACTCGTTGGAAATTTTTATTAGCCTCATATCGATGCGGCAACGATAATGAGTGGTTGCCTAGTAATGAAAACTAAATGTGGATGTTGGCCATCGAGGGAGTGGGTTTATTTTGCCCGGAAATCGAGGTTTTAAATTTGAGCAATATCCGGATGGTGATGTTGCGATCTTCACGGTATGTGGTAGCACCAGATTGAATTTGGTCGGGATAGATACTCTTACGCAGTGTGCGGAAGGTATCCAATCGCACGCCGAAAATTCAGAACTTCGTTGTGCGATTTTGCAAGGAATGTCGGATCATGCGTTTATTGGTGGAGCAGATCTCAAGGAAATTGAGCAGCTCGAGCCCCACAATGCAGCCGAGTTTGTCAGTGCAATTCATCATTTATGCTCGATATTGATGAAATTTCCTGTCCCTGTTATCGCACGCATCCAGGGCTATTGCTTGGGTGGTGGTTTGGAGATCGCCGCGGCCTGCGATTTCCGTATTTGTGATTCGAGCGGGATCTTCGGAATGCCGGAAGTTAAAGTTGGGGTTCCGTCAGTGGTTGAAGCAGCCTTACTGCCGCGATTGATCGGCCGGGGTAAAACGCGGGAATTAGTTCTTCGTGGAAATCTAATCAATGCGGCTGAGGCGCATCGCATAGGGCTTGTTGAACAGTTCGTTGAAGACGGAACTATTGACGCCGCGGTGGCGGCATCGATAGACGACGTAGTTGATGCTGCTCCAAACGCTATCCGGCTGCAGAAAAAGCTTTGTCAACAATGGGAGGACTTGTCGACCGCGCAAGCGATTGAGGCTGGTCTGTCGGTATTTGCCCAAGCATTTGAAACTGACGAACCTAGACTTTACTGCCAGCGCTTTTTTGATCGCACCAAACTACCTAGATCTGATTAAAAAAGCGTATTAACTTACATTGTTTGATGTCACTATCGACGCACGCGGTTCAGGTTCGGGATCAGATACGATCCCATAGTGGTCCCGGGCGATAAACAGGTAATATGCTGGAACGACGAAAAGCGTAAAAATTGTTCCTATTCCTAACCCGGTAGTGATTACTAGCCCCATCTGAAAGCGACTTGCTGCTCCTGGACCGCTTGCCGCTAACAGAGGCGCCATTGCAACGATCATTGCGATACTCGTCATCAAGATAGGTCGTAATCGAATCATCGCCGCGCGCTCGATTGCGACCCGCTTCGAATACCCCTCTGTGATCTGTAATCTATTTGCGAACTCTACGATAAGGATGCCATTTTTTGTAATGACGCCAATTAGGGTTATTAGACCTAACTGGGTGTAGATATTAATCGTCCCGAATCCCCATGCGATGAATGCAAGTGCCCCAGCTATCGACATCGGAACGGACATGAGGATGACCAACGGATCCCGCCAACTTTCGAACTGTGCTGCCAGGACCAAATAGATGATGATTAGCGAGACGAAGAAGGTGACGATTAATGCATTGCCCTGTTGCGAATATTGTCGAGCCATGCCGGCGTAATCCCATGAGTATTCGCGGGGCAGAACGTTTTTTGCTTCTGCATTCAGGTAGTCGAGCGCGTCTCCCATACTTACCCCGGGCGCCGGAATACCTTGCAGTATGAGTGAGTTTAGTTGTTGGAACTGCGTCCGATTGCTAGGCTCTACGGTGGTTTCGAATGAAACCAAACTTGCGAGCGGAATTAGTTCGCCATCGCCGCTGCGAACATAATAGCCTTGTAACATTTCGTACGAAGCTCGGTATTCGCGGGCTACTTGAGGTATAACTTTGTAACTACGCCCTTCGAAATTAAACCAATTAACATAGTTACCACCTAGAAACAACGCCAGACTGCGCCCGATCTCTTCCATATCAATACCAAGCTCGCCCGCGCGATTCCGATCCAGAATAATATTGGTTTTTGGGCGGGTGAATTCTATTGCTTTTTGCAAGAAGATAAATTTACCGCTTTCCAGGGCGCGATCGAGAAGGGCGTCGACGGTTCTATTAAGCTCGCTATAGCCCTCGACACTTAGGACAACAAACTGAATCGGTAATCCGCGGCCCGATCCAGGGAGACTGGGGCGCGGGAAGGCGGATATTTCAACTCCTGCAACACTCGGCAGTTTGTTTTGTAGTTCTTGTTGTATCTCGGATTGCGATCGTTCTCGGGAGTGTGGTTGAAACATCTTGAAACCGCCAAAAATACTGTTTGGAGTGCCGCCCCAGCCCAGCATAAAAAAACTTTCCTTGTATTCGGGGATCGTTTTGTATACCTCAATAATTTGGTGTGCGTAATGCCGGGTATATTCTACGGTCGCAGTTTCCGGGCCGCGACCTGATACATAAAGAATACTTTGATCTTCAGTGGGAGCGAGTTCATTTTGCGCCAGAGTGAAGAGAAAATAGATACACACTAAGATAGCCAAACCGAACAAGATAATAACGGAGGAAAAATCCAGTGCACGCCTCAGCAATGCAACATACAGTTTTGATACTGATGTGAATGAATCCTCTACGGCTTGTTCGAACCATCCTTGCCTGGAACTTTTGAAGATCTTGGAACACAACATTGGAGAGAGGGTTAGCGCAACTATCCCAGATATCACAACCGCGCCGGCCAATGCGAATGCGAATTCGATAAAAAGCGAACCGACAAGGCCTCCCATAAAGCCGATCGGGGTATATACCGCGACTAGTGTCGTCGTCATTGCGATGATTGGCAGCCATAACTCACGTGCGCCCCGGATTGAGGCATCGTAGGCGGAAAGTCCATTCTCTATGTGACGATGGATATTTTCGACGACAACAATTGCATCGTCTACGACTAAACCGATTGATAAGACCATGGCGAGCAAAGTCAACAAATTGATAGAAAACCCCATTAAGAGTATGAGAAATGCGCCACCGACAAGCGACAAAGGTACTGCTATTGCCGGTACGCATGCCGCTCTAACCGAGCCTAAGCAGATGAAAATCACCAGCAAGACAATCAAGATTGCTTCTGCCAGCGTGCGGAATACTTCTTTAATCGACGCTTCGATAAATTCGCTAGCGTCGTAAGGAATAAATACCTCCATTGCTGTGGGCATTTGTGCTTCGATCTCAGGGATCGCCTGGTGAACGCGGGTTGCGACATCAAGCGGGTTACTCCCAGGAACTGGGTCGATGCCTATATAAACTGCGGTTTCGCCGTTGTACCACCCGCCCGAATCGTAGTCTTCAGATCCTAGTTCAGTTTTGGCGATATCTGATAGGCGCACTAAGGTCCCATCCTGTACCCGTATAATTAGATTATCGAAATCCTCAACTCGGGAAACGTCGGTAGTAGCACTTAGATCTACGGCTACAAAATCGCCTTTGGTTTCGCCAGCACCAGACAAGTAATTATTTGATAGAAGGACTTGTCGCACGTCGTTTGCTGTTACTCCAAACGCTGCCATCTTTTTTGGATCTAACCAAATCCGCATCGCGAAAGTTTTATGTCCAAACATGGTTGCTTTGGCGACGCCAGGTATAGCTTGTAACCGCGGGCGTACGACACGTAGGAGATAATCTGTGATCTGAGATGGATGCATAGTGTCGCTATGGAAAGCGATATACATCAGTGAGCTGCTGTCCCCCGTACGTGAATCTATGACTGGATCGTCTGCCTCTTTAGGCAGAACATTACGTTGGCTTGCTACCTTTGCTTGGATTTCGGCAACGGCATCTTTTGGATCATAATCCAGCTTCATGTGGACTTCTATTCTGGAACCTCCTTGACGACTACTCGACGTGATGTAATCGATACCATCGGCTTCGGCAATAGCTTGTTGTAGTGGGGTCGTGATAAAGCCTTTGACAAGCTCCCCACTGGCTCCAGGGTAGGTGGTTGATATTGTTACGACAGTATTTTTGGTATCAGGATATTGACGAACTTCAAGTGAAAATATTGCACGTATGCCGAGAACAAATATCAATAAGCTAATAACACTAGCTAATACTGGTCGCTTAACAAAAATATCGGTGAATGTCATTTTCCTCCAACCACCGATGGGATCTGATCTATTTTATCAATCTGTACTTTCATTCCATTTCGAAGCTTATTGTGGCCGGCACTGACGATTTGGTCACCGACACCCAACCCACTCAGTACGGCGACACGACCCGCTCGAATTTCGCCTGTTTGGATTTGCTGCCGTGACACAGTGAAGCCTCCTCCGTTCTTCTCGATGACGAATACGGAATTACCATATGGCGCATAGGCTACTGCGATCTCAGGAATTGTTAGCATTGTTTCAAGTGTCGGAACCGTGCCGCGGACCTCCGCAAACATTCCGGGTCGCAGTCGCCTATCAGAATTCTCGACGCTTGCCCGAATAAGAAAATTTCTGGTATTACGCTCTACACTTGGATTAACTGCAGTTACCGTACCTCGAAATACCTGTCCTGGGTATGCTTGCACCTCGGCGTCTATAGTCTGGCCGAGTGTGACTAAGCTGATAAATCTTTCGGGCACTGCGAAATCGAGATAAATCGGTTGCAGCATCTGCAACGATACGATTTCGGAACCTGCCTCGAGGTATTCCCCGAGATCGATCTTTCGAATTCCGAGAATTCCGCTAAATGGTGCCCGTATGATTTTTTTTCGAACACTGGCAGCCTTGGCACGTGCCGTCGCAGTCGCGCCGTCGCGCTTAGCGGCTGCTATGTCGAACTCAGATTTGGATATCGTATTTTCGGCGACAAGACGCTTGGAGCGCTCGAATTGTAATTCGGTTAAACGTTGATCAGCGAGCAATGCATCTAACTCTGCTGTGTCCACGCTGGTGTCTAGGGTAATGAGCACTTTCCCGGCATCAATCTTTTGACCAGATTCGAACTTAATTGATGTGACTTTGCCTTCAGTTTCGTTCGTAACGTTGACGTCTTGTATAGCGTTAAAGGAACCGACGGAATAGAGGTAGCGCTGCCACGGTTCAATGATCACTGTTGCGGCCTCAATTGTCGTAATTGGCCGTGCTTGCATTGCAAAAGCAGCGAGGTCGCGTTCTTTTTTATCCACCAGTAGTTGCATCGCAAACCATAAGGCGGCAACGATTACCCCAACGAGCATGGTTCTTATAAATATTTTCAACTTAAATCCGTTTTATGAAGTTAGCGATTATTTTAGCACTTCAGTGTTCGAACATGGGCTCAGAAGCTAAATTGTAGTGATTACCCATTCGGGGCACTCCAGATGGCTAGTACCTCCATCGTGCTTGGAAAATTTTTGATCAAAGGCAAAACCAAAATATATATACATTCTCAATTTGCTGAAGCGTGATTGCAAAGTTTTGTAACGGTATATTAATATAAATCTCGTAATGGAGACGCTTGACGATTTTATCGATATCGAGGTCGATATACTTTCAATCGGATTAAATCCGTCGCCAAATTCAGTGCTCCATAGATTCCCGTTCGCTACGCCGCAGAATCGCTTTTGGCGGGCTTTAAATCAGTCGGAACTCGTTGATAGATGTTATCCGCCGAGTGTCGAGTCTATTCAGGCCTTGTTGCTCGAGGAGCATATTGGTTTTACAGACGTCGTTAAACGGACAACCCGGGGAGGTTCGGAACTTTGCGTGGAAGATTATCGTCGTTGGGCGCCTGTTCTGAGAAGGACGATCGAATCCGTCTGCCCACGAATCGTTTGGTTCCACGGAAAAGTTGCATACAGAAAATTTGCGCGATTCGGTTTGGGTCAAATGGTTAGCTCTATCGATTGGGGAGAGCAAAAATCCAGCTGCGTTGGTGCTGTAACGTTTATCAGCCCAAACCCGAGTCCAGCAAACGCCGCATATTCTCTTACCGAGATTACCCAGTGGTACGACAGATTGGCTATCGTTAGACGTCGTCCGGCTAATCGACGAGCGCTTTAGATAGATCTTCTGTGTCGGTTCTTAAGTGCGTTTCTCTGGGGTGAGAGTCAGCTAGCTGGCTAGTAGTCTCGATCCTGCGAATCATATCCGCCACGACGAAGCTTGCCTCGTCGAGAATGACATCGAATTTTTCTTTGTCATCTTCATCTTCCTCTGGGTCAAGTAATAGCGGATCGAGGCCACGAGCTATTCGAACTTGGTTTTCTCGGTCTAGTTGTTCGCGTTCGCTTTTTTCATGTTCTGCCTTACGTTTTTCGAAAACGAGCGATACCTCCTGCCGCTCGAGCGCTGTCTCAATTGCCGTCTCCTGGGCTAAGACAGCTTGAAAAGCAAGGTTGGTTACCATCCGTGACTTATGCAATTCGCGGAGTACACTAATTTTATCGATGGTGCTTCCTACAGGTTTAAACCGGGCAGCGGCGATGCGATCCCAAGGTAGCGCATTCTCTAGCGCGCGTTCGCCATGTTCATCTGAGCTTAAACCACTGGGGAAAGTGATATCTGGAATGACACCCCGGTGTTGGGTACTTCCTCCGGCAACTCTAAAAAATTGAGCGATTGTTGATTTTAATTGACCTAGTTTACCGTTCATTGTGTCGTCGAATCGATTCAGATCTATTAGATTTTGTACCGTTCCTTTTCCGAAAGTTGTTTCTCCGAGAACAATTCCGCGATGGTAGTCTTGAATAGCCCCGGCAAAGATCTCCGAAGCAGATGCACTATTGCGATCGACTAGAACAGCTAGTGGCCCGCTATATGCAACACCTCGGTTGGTATCTCGTTCCAGCTGTATACGGCCCTGAGCGTTTCGCACTTGTACAACAGGTCCGACATCTATGAACAGGCCTGTTAGATCTGTCGCTTCGCTAAGGGAGCCACCGCCGTTCCCTCGCAAGTCTACTATCAGTGCGTCCAATGAATCTTCTTCTAACTCACTTATCAAACGTCGAACATCGCGTGTCGTGCTCCGGTAATCGTGATCGCCGCGCGTTCGTGCGTCAAAATCCATGTAGAAGGTAGGGAGATCGATGACGCCGATATTGACTGCGTCCCGGCCGTCGCCAATGTGCAACTTAGTGAGTTTTGCGGCTTGCTCCTCTAGTTTGATCGTATTACGTTCAATGGTGATAATTTTCCCTGCGCCATCGAGGCCAGAACTTTTTGGCAGGATTTCGAGCTTGACAGATGTCCCTTTTTTCCCCCGAATCAAATCGACAACGTCATCCAGGCGCCAGCCTAAGACGTCAATGATTTCGCCAGTTTCACCTTGCCCAATCCCGATAATTCGATCATCTGCATGCAGTTTCCCGCCTTTATCTGCGGGTCCTCCAGGCACAATTTCACGAACCAATGTGTATTCATTTTCTGATTGGAGTACCGCACCGATACCTTCAAGCGAGAGACTCATACGTATTCTAAAGTTTTCAGACGTTCGGGGAGAAAAATAAGAAGTGTGTGGATCTATTGAGGTAGTGAAAGCGTTTATTGACATCTGAAAGACGTCTTCACTATTTACTTGCCCTGTACGACGTGCGATACCTTCGTAACGCTTTTTTAATGTGCTA
>CAYFFH010000031.1:0-16370 GCA_964342175.1 uncultured Enterobacteriaceae bacterium
CTAGCTCGACAAGTGCTTATGATGGGCGCGGATTTTGTTAAGATTTGTTCGACGGGAGGAATTACATCGTTTACGGATCATTGGGATGAATCGCAATTCACTGTGGCCGAACTCCGCGTTGCTGTCGAGGAAGCGGCTCGCAAAGGTAAAAACGTTGCAGTTCATGCTGAAGGACTTAATGGAATCAAAAACGCTCTAGCTGCGGGTGTGCATTCTATTGAGCATGGTTGGTTTATTGACGAAGAATGTGTCGATACGATGATCAAGAACGGCACCTGGTGGGTGCCGACTTTGGCACTCGTACCCCAGTCGGTTAAAAAGCGATCAGAAGATATGGGCTGGGGTGGTCAACAGCTTGCGAACGAAGACGAGAAAGACCAGCAAATTCTTACTAAAATGGAACAACACATTCCGCTATGGCAGGATGCCGTAAAGCGTGGATTGAAAGTAGCATTTGGCACGGACCAGTCGCACCGCCTGATGACGGGCGAAAACTTAGTTGAGCTTGAATATATGGTTGATTGGCTCGGTATGTCACCGATGGAAGCGATCACCTCGGCAACTCAACGAGCTTCAGAATGTATCGAACGCCCAGATCTAGGTGCCCTTAAGACTGGCGGCAAAGCGGATATCTTAATTGTCAACGGCGATCCGGTGAACGATATCACCGTCCTACAAGATCGAGAGCGGCTACGAATGATTATGAAAGACGGTATACCGGTCATCGATAAGATGCGACTACCGCCGATTGGTACACCCATCGAGCGTAGGCGAACAAAGTAATGTCATGACTTGGTTCGACGTTACGGTGAGCTAACGGAGCAAAGTCCTAATAGTTATTAGGGAGTGGATATGGCGAAGGCTAAATTAAAACGCTCGCCGACGAGGCCTAAGAGAACGGATGTCGTGACGATGGCGACGACTCACGGGATCGTGCCGGCTCTCGATGTCGGAACCATGGACGCGGCAAAAGCGTTGATCGAAGCAACGACGGTAGTTGAAGGGGTGGTTGCATATAAGCTCGGCCTCACCTTAACGTTGAGTGCTGGTCTTAAAGCTGCAGTAGCAGATTTGCGCGGAGTTACCGACCTTCCTATTCTTTATGATCATCAGAAAGCTGGACCGGATGTGCCGGATATGGCGGGAAAGTTCGCGGCAGTATGTAAGGACGCCGGCGTTGATGGACTGATTTTGTTTCCGTTGGCAGGGCCGCGTGCAGTTGATCGGTTCGTCGGTGAGGCGGTTAACAATGGTTTGCTGCCTGTCGTCGGTGGTGATCTTCCTTTAGAAGATTACAACGCCCGTGGTGGCGGTTATGTCGTTGACGACTCGTTGGACAAAATTTTCGACCGCGCGATATTGGCCGGCGCGACGCATTTTATTGTGCCTGGTAATAATGAGAAAAAGGTTCGACACCATGCCAAGCGCTTGCCGGAGCGGGTATCCAATCCGAGTATCTTTATACCGGGCATTGGGCCACTCGGTGGTAACATTAATGACGCATTCAAAGTAGCAAAGGGGTGTAACGCCTATGCCGTAATCGGCCGCGCAATCTATGGTGCTAAGGACCCAGGGGAGGAGGCCAGATTATTTGCAGGGGATGCGTTGGAATTTGCCTAATTCGTTGGTAATGTTAAAGAAAAAATTAGTCTAACTAGCACGAGGTACAACATGGATTTCTCTAGCGAACATTTAGGCAAGGCATCGCTTGCGTTAGAAGCGGCTAAGGCCTCAGGTGTGCGGATCGCAACAGTTGAGACATGCACGGCGGGCCTCGTCTCCGCGTGTTTGACTTCGGTTCCAGGAGCCTCGGAAGTTTTTGAAAGGGGCTTCGTGCTATATCACATGTCGGCCAAGGCAACTGGCGTTGGGGTACCTGATGAGGTATCAAAAAAATACGGAGTGGTCAGCGCTGAGGTCACCTTAGGTTTAGCAGAAGGCGGCCTTGTTAATTCAACTGCTGGCATCTGCGTAGCGGTGACGGGATATGCGGGGCCGGGTGGCGGCAACGATCGCGATCCAGTCGGGACTTGCTATTTTGCTGCGGCGCGTACAGGTAAACCCACGAAAGAACGCCGCGTAGTATTAAATGGGTCGCGGAACGAGGTGCGATTAGCCGCGGTTCAGGAAGCCTTGGACCTCATCGTCGCCCAATTAGAGGACGGTTAACCCAAATTTCAACAATGAATCGGGTATGCCGTTACGCTGCCAGGATGATCATGTAGTCTGTCGGTTCCATGAACCGACGATTTGGGATTTTATTGCAGCCGCGGTTGCGGCAGAAAACCTTAAGTTGACACCCGATAGACCTAAATAGTACGTTAAGGATGGTCCGCAATGCATTGTCAGCATTGGCTGAACTGCGGCCGCGAATCCTGCGACTATCATCTGAAAGGCAGCACAATACGTTTGTCGTTATACATTTTCATCCGATTGATCTGTATCTTAAGAACGGTGTCGCTATAAGTTTGGATCCCGAACAGCCGAGGGTCCTGGGGAACGAGTTTTGGACCATTAGTTTTACTGAATTATAACGGAGGAGGCCACGTGTCAGAGTTCATGAATAAAATGGGAGACCTAAACAACATTCTCCTTAACACTGATTGCTATAAGCATTCCCATTACATTCAATACCCGCCGGGGACTGAGTATATTTCCAGCTATATTGAAGCGCGCGGAGGGCCTTTCCCTGCAGTCGTGCATATGGGCCTGCAGGCATTCATTATGGAATATTTAATGAAGCCGATTACCCTCGCGGATATAGATGAAGCCGAACTGGTTTGTGAGTGGCATCAAATCCCTTTTTACCGCGAAGGTTGGATGGGCGTTCTGAACGATTACGACGGTTACTTGCCGGTCGAGATCGAAGCTGTACCTGAAGGTACTGCGATCCCGGTTAGGAACGTTATGGTTCAGATCGTGAACACAGACCCGAAATATTATTGGGTCACAAGTTTCATTGAGACCGCTTTTCTACGCGGCGTTTGGTATCCGTCGACGGTTTGTACTCTGAGTTGGATGTGTAAACAAATCATTCGGCAGGCACTGATAGAGAGCGCGGATGACCCTGAAGGGATAATCCGCGCCTTATTGCATGATTACGGTGCACGCGGAGTTAGCTCGCAAATGTCTGCTGCGGTTGGAGGCATGGCACATCTCGTTAATTTTCACCAGACTGATACTATGGCCGGTTCGGTGGCAGCAATGCGCTATTACGGTATGCCAGCAACCGGCGTTTCTAGCCCTTCTGCTGAACACTCGACGATCACTGCTTGGGGGAAAGACCATGAAGCTGATGCTTATCGCAACTTAGTTGAGGCGTACGACGGATGGCCGTACATCGTCGTCGTATCAGACTCCTACAATTTGGAAAATGCGATCAAGAATATTTGGGGTAAAGAATTAAAATCTCTAGTGGAGAACGCTAAATCACCTATTTTCGTGCGTCCGGATTCAGGTCATCCGCCAACCGTCGTTGCAGATTCGATCGAATGGTTAATGGAGAGCTTCGGTCATAACGTTAATACAAAGGGATATAAGGTTTTGCCTCCATGTCTCCGGATTTGCCAGGGTGATGGCATTAATATCAACAGCCTTAAAGATATCTACAAAGAAATGCATAAACGAAAACTGTCGTCGGAGAACGTCGGGTTCGGCATGGGTGGCGGCTTACTGCAACAAGTCAATCGAGACTCGATGCATTTTGCAATGAAGGCCAATGCGGCAAAGGTTAATGGTGAATGGCGCGCCGTCAATAAAAAACCGTCAGACTCCGGCCTCAAAGCATCGAAGGCCGGGCGTCTCGCGCTTGTTAAGGAGAACGGCGATTATAAGACGGTAGCGCGTGATTCAGTGCCGGAAAGCGAGAACTTGCTCGAGACTGTTTTCCGTAACGGTAAGCTAGTTAAGCGGCAGCACTTGAAGGAAATTATTGCCCGCTCTGAGGCTGAGGTTCCGAAGTACTATTGGGAATCAATCATGTCCGATGATTTCGACGCGGATTTTACGTCGAACGCGTATTAAAGTTTAGTTAAGGTTAGGCTTATGGATTACCATAAGCTAATCCGAATACGACTCCAGCGGCGGGCAACTGCACGCTAGATTTTTGTCGCCGTGGACGTTATCGATCCGCCCGACGGGTGGCCAATATTTGTCTTCGTGAAGTTCATTGCGCGGAAAGAACGCCTGTTGCGCTGAATAGGGCTTTCCCCAACTTTGGGCTAGAAGCATTCGATGAGTGTGTGGTGCATTCTTCAACAAGTTGTCATGTGGATCGGCGTTCCCGCCCTCAATGGCATTTATCTCGGCGCGTATCGCAATCATCGCGTCGCAAAACCGGTCGATTTCTCGTCTGTTCTCACTTTCCGTCGGTTCGATCATAAGTGTGTCTGCAACTGGGAACGACATCGTTGGAGCATGAAACCCATAATCGATGAGACGTTTTGCAACGTCGTCTACGTTGACCCCACACGCTTCTTTGATGGCTCGAAGATCGATAATGCACTCATGCGCGACCATCCCATTCTGTCCGGTATAGAGGATCGGATAGTGGGACTTGAGCCGGGCCGCAATGTAGTTAGCAGCGAGGATCGCGATCAAGGTTGCGCGGCGTAAGCCGCTCGCGCCCATCATTGCTATATATGCCCAGGAGATCGTGAGGATGCTCGCCGATCCCCATGGCGCTGCCGAAACTGTTCCGATCGTGCCATCTCCGTGAGTCATTGCGTTAACCCCGGGAACTACTGGGTGGTCCGGAAGGAAACCGACCAAATGTTCGCGCACGCCGATGGGGCCCATACCTGGACCACCACCACCATGAGGTATCGCAAACGTTTTATGTAAATTCAGATGCATGACATCGGCGCCGTACTCGGCTGGTCGGCCGATGCCAACCAAGGCATTAAAGTTAGCGCCATCCATGTAAACCTGTCCTCCATTTCGGTGCACAATGTCACAGACCGTAGCGATCGATTCTTCGAACACACCGTGGGTCGAAGGGTACGTGACCATTAACGCTGCGAGCTCAGTACGATGATTAGTTGCTTGCGCCTCTAAATCAGCGATATCAATATTCCCATCGCTATCGCATTTAACGACGACGACCCGCATTCCCGCCATCACGGCGCTTGCTGGGTTGGTGCCGTGGGCCGAAGCAGGAATGAGGCAGATCTTGCGGGACCCTTCACCCCGGACCTCGTGATACTTGCGGATAGTCAGTAGACCAGCGTATTCACCTTGTGAACCGGCGTTTGGTTGCATCGAAAACGCTGCGAACCCGGTCAGGTCGCACAGCATCCCCTCGAGTTCATCAATTAGTTGGCGATAGCCCTGGGCTTGCTCTAGCGGTGCGAAGGGGTGTAGCGCATTGAACCCGGGGAACGACAGTGCTTGAAGTTCCGTTGCCGCGTTGAGTTTCATCGTACACGAACCCAAGGGGATCATGGCGCGGTCTAGCGCGATGTCGCGGCGTGCGAGTTTGCGCATGTAGCGCATCATTTCTGTTTCGCTGTGATATAGCTCAAATACCGGATGCGTTAGGAATTCGGTTGTACGACGAAGATTTTCTGGGACGCACTCCTTGACGGTTGCGTCAATCGCATCGATGGAGAGTGGGACTGATGCGTGATTTGCGAAAATCCCCCATACGGCTTCGACGTTCTCCCGGGTTGTCACTTCGTCGAAGGCAATACCTATGGTATCGACATCGACTACGCGTAGATTGATACGTTGTTCGCGCGCTTTCGCGGCGAGTGGGATCGCTTGGTTTGGAGCACGCACGGTGACAGTATCGAAATAATTCCGTATGGCAATCTCGTAGTCGAGCCGCTCAAGCCCGGCGGCACAGATTTGCATTAACCGATGGATCCGACTGGCGATCAGTTTGAGTCCGTTCGGACCGTGGTAGATAGCATAAAAACCCGCGATTACTGCGAGCAGAACTTGGGAGGTACAGATGTTACTCGTTGCTCGTTCGCGTCGAATGTGTTGCTCGCGTGTTTGTAGAGCCATGCGCAACGCGCGTCGACCGTCACTATCGACAGAGACACCGATCACTCTGCCGGGCATTGAACGAATAAATCTTTCCCGCGTCGCAAAGAATCCAGCGTGAGGGCCGCCGTAGCCCATCGGTACGCCAAATCGTTGTGCAGAACCTACGACGATGTCGGCGCCCATTTCTCCGGGTGGTTTCAATAAACATAGTGCGAGTAAATCCGACGCGACAATCGCGATCGCGTTTTGTGCATGGGCTGCCGCGATTTCTGGCTCTATATCACGTACGGACCCACCTGAGTCTGGATATTGTAACAACATGCCGAAAGCAGTTATTGTCTTCAGAGCCGTAGACGGTTCGGCAATTTCTAGTTGGTAACCGAACGAACGCGCTCGTGTTTGCACGACGGCGATGGTCTGCGGGTGACATGCGGGATCAACTATAAAGATGTTCGAATCGGATCTGGATAGTCGACGCGCCATTGCCATCGCTTCGGCTGCTGCGGTCGCTTCATCTAGTACGGACGCGTTTGCGATCTCCATGGCGCAGAGGTCACTAACCATCTGTTGAAAATTCAGAATAGCTTCCAATCGACCTTGGCTGATCTCCGCTTGGTAGGGGGTGTACGCTGTATACCAACCTGGGTTTTCAAGGACGTTACGTTTGATGACTTCTGGTAAGATGGTGTCGTAATACCCCATTCCAATCATCGAAATAAAAATTTGATTCCGTTGACACATACGATTGAGGTCGGCGATGACCTCCTGTTCGCTGATTGTGTCGCGAAGCGCGAACGGTTTTTGAGATAAAATCGCTGCAGGTATTGCCCGTTCGACAATATCGTCGAGGGTTTCAAGGTCGAGAGATTTGAGCATCGCCGCGATTTGCGCTGTGTCCGGTCCGATATGCCGCCGGATAAAGTCACCAGACTTTTCCAAGATAATTAAAGATTCAGACTCGTTTGACATTTCTGTTCCCTATGGTTTGTCGATCTGCGTCGTCGGACAACTTAGTTGGCGACGCTAGAGAGTGGCGATAAATGCTAGATAAGCGGGTTCATCCATTAATCCGCTGACATCGACTTGGCCCTCGAGGGTGATTTTAAACAACCAGCCCGCATTAGTAGGTTCGGAGTTGACCAGCTCCGGTTCATCCATTAGGCGGTCATTAGTTGCTTCGATTGTGCCTGGAATCGGCATGTAGATTTCGCCTACCGCCTTGACCGATTCGACTACCCCAATGTTATCTCCACGACCAAAGGACTGCCCAATCTCCGGTAGCTCAACGTACACGACATCACCAAGTTGTTCCTGTGCGTAATCCGAGATGCCGACGGTAGCGCTTGATCCTTCTATCAGAAGCCACTCGTGCTCGATGGTAAATTGCATTGCACTCACGACGTATGTTCTCCTTTGCTCAAGATCGATAATAGGTGGTTGGCACAAATGGTAGTTTAGTGATTTGAAGCTCATGTATACGACCCCGGATCTCGACAGTCATCGGAATCCCGATGGCAGCCAGGCTACTTTCGCCGTAGCCCATCGCGATGGGTCCACCGAACGACGGCCCAAAGCTGCCGCTGGTGACGTGACCGACTTCTCGGCCGTCGTACAGCAAAACGGTGCCGGCACGCACTGGTGCGCGGCCGGCGGAGATCAGACCGATACGCCTACGTTTAGCGCCACTGTTAAGTTGTTCTAGGATCCGCGCCGCACCAAGAAAGCCCGGTGTTGTTTGTGGTTCAATACGGTACTTACGTGCTATGACCCATTCCAATGCAGCTTCTACTGGGGTCGTTTCTGCATCGAAGTCGACCCCTGAAAGACATAGGCCGGCTTCGAGACGTAGGGTATCGCGTGCGCCGAGTCCAATTGGCTCGACGGCGTCGTCTTCAAGTAGCATGCTTGCAAAGGACGCTGCCTCGTTGCCTTTGAGTGAAAGTTCAAAGCCATCGCAGCCCGTGTAACCGCAGCGATGAACGAGACATTCAATATTGCCGAGCTGAAAATACCCGGCCTGCATAAATTCCAGCTTGGCGATACCGGGTGCCCACTTGGCGAGGCAGGTAGAGGCGCTCGGACCTTGGAGCGCGAGAAGCGCACGATCTTCTAGTAGTTCAATCGAATTATTTGGCGGAAGACGTTCGGTGATATGCGCGAGGTCTCGCGCTATGTTTGCAGCGTTCACAACGATAAACATTTGTTCTGGTAGGCGCGTAATCATTACATCGTCGATGATCCCACCCCGCTCGTTGGTCAACACGGAGTAGCGTTGTCTAAACGGTTTAAGCGCTGCAATATCGCTTGGCACCAAACGTTCAATTTCTTCTACAACTTTGGGACCCCGGATTACTACCTGACCCATGTGCGACACGTCGAACAGCCCCGCAGCAGCGCGTACATGCAGGTGCTCACGTTTAAGACCATTGCCATACTCAATCGGCATTGAGTACCCTGCGAACGGAGCAAATTTTGCGCCGAGTGTCTCGTGCAACGCATGCAATGGCGTCCGGAATAAGCTCTTTGAATGTGATCCGTCGAGTTCGTCGATCATCTGTATCAAAGGTCCTTTCGGTTCTGCGGTCAGCGGTGGCGCGATCTCATTATAATCGCACCTTTACTCGGGTATGGGCGCGTTTGGCGTGCGTTAAAATTCAATGCATTTTTCTCGATCGGAGCGTTAAAATGCTTAGCGTAATTATTTTTGATTCCATAACAAAAGATTTTGTTAATCCGATTTATTCACGCTAGGCGGTTGGAACTTTAACTAAATGCCTTGCGGTAAGCATCCTTAACCGCGATACGACCGTCGTTTGTAAACGTCATTACGTCGACGCCTTCCACCTCGCGATCAGATCCAGGAAATTTAAGGCGCCAGAACGCGAGTGCGCGATTTCCGAAGAAGTACATCTCCGGCGGAGGGGTGGGGGTCGGCGGTTCTGATCCAGCGTTGGGTCCGGCTATTCGTTCAAAGGCGGCACGGACTTGTTCGGAACCGACAAATTCGTTCCCGGGATCGGGTCCAGTTGAGCCGCGATATCGCGGCTCGTCACTCATTAGACTCATCAGTCCATCGACATCCCCTGCAGCCCAAGCAGTACCAAAACGGATTATCGTTTGGCGACAAACCTTTTCGCGCTTGTCAGCATCTGCGTCGGCGACGGTTTCCGCCGCATTTGATGGGGCACTTGATTCAGTCATCTGACCACACCTCGTTGTCAATTCTAACTCGAGTATAATGTAATCGGATTAGGGTGATTGTCCTAACAGTTTTTCCGGATCGCTTTTAGTCTACTGGCCTTGTGTATCCAACAGTTTTCGGCCAGTCGTGTAGGCTGCCCACAAATCATCCCCCTGGTAGATAGCGGTCGCGAGTTTCCGGATCTGATCTTCTGCATTGACGGCGACAGTGTGTTGAAGGTTCTCGAACAGTGCAAGATCAGAGTTGGAATCGCCATAGGCGATACAACTATTCTCGCCAAGACCAAGCTCGAGAAGTCGCTTTCTTGTGATCTTGAGTTTATCCTCGCTTGATATCATATGTTCCGCGCCGGTGGCATTTCCTGGAGTGACTTCGGCACCGAACGCAGATCCGAGCCCCCATGCTTTCAGCCGTTCGACGAAAAATTGTGGGGATTGTGAGATAGCGATGCTGTGCTCATCGCGGGCCTTGATGTTGCGAAAAACAGATTCGACTCCATAAAGCCATCGTGTGTCGGCGAACGCCTTATCAATTTGCTGTTCCGACAGTCCGTCCCAAAGTGGGAGACAGTTTTCCCAGTAGCCGCTATCGCTCAGGTCTCCATTTGTCCAGGCGTCCTGAATCGCGACGTTTTGCTTGTGGACGCCAACCGCGCGGGATATTTCGAGGCATGCTGATCCGAATAATAGTGTTCCATCCATGTCGAAGACATGTAGGCAGCTCATAATCTGAGGCCTTTATTATCCTGCGGACGACATAGTGAGACTTGAGTTCCGTGCGTCACGCAATGGCCTCACAACATCGCTGTAGTAGGACTCTGGATATTCTCGTTCGCTTCTTTCGATCACTTCGGCGAAGTCCCATTTTTTGAGTAGCTTGCCGTTGCGAAATACCGTCACCAGTTCATTTTCCTCCGGCTTGATTGAATCCCGAGGTACCGTCGTGTGCATCCCATTTTCGTATTTGAGTGCAAGCCGACCTTTCTTGGACACTTTAAACTGTGACCCGGTAGGTGACTTGAAGATATCGCGCCAGACACCATTTACACATACAGCACTCGCTTTCTGGCCGAAATTCATCGTGTCACGGTTATGATGCTGCAACAAGCCGCCACCCATACCGAAAATCGCGTTCTCTGCAGAAAAACCGCGACGCTCAAGCTCGATGAAGATTTTAGGTAGTGCATAAAAGTTTACCCCGTCTCCCTGCACTACGCGGAGGTACGGTGGCAGCACTTTGAACCCTTTGGAATTTGTCTCATAACCAAACGCATCCATCAGCCACTCGGTCGTGTCAGCGGTTACCTCGACGACGTCACCTGAATCCGGCCGCGCACCGACTAGACCAGGAAATTTTTTGATGGCCTCCTTCAACTCACCGCCGAGAATGTTCTTCACGCAATTTTCGTGATCGTAGGTGTCTGTTAGTAGCAAGGCGACCCCGTTATCTTTGTACATCTCAAGCATATTGCGGAGTGCGTCCGCCTCGTTCTCGCGGCCCCAGGCGCAAAATCCCGCGTGCTCTGAGTTTGGCCCGGAGTTTGAAACATGGCCGGCATTGTAGAATCGCTTCGCCGCGATTATACCAGGCACGGTGTCGCTCTGATTAAAGTTGACTAAATGGGCTAGGCCACCGAGTGCTGCAGATTCTTGTGAGCTCACACCCCGTGCACCGTAATCATGCAACATGTGACGCAGAACCTCGGGGTTGTCGGAGGTGTTTTCGAGCGCATCTCGGATCACCTGTTTTGCCAGCCAGCTTATCGTACCAATCGTTGTTGGATACCAAACTGCCCGAAGTAAAGCAGTCTCAAAAAAGCTTGTGACCCACCAGTACTTCGGATCGGTGTTGATCAGTTGCACTAAAACATTTTTTGGTGGCATCACCGTCCCCTCGGGTACTGCCTCGATCTCGACCGGAAGATATCCGCCATGATCGTTTAATACGCCGAGCCAGAGGTCACGATTGAAGTGCATACCCTGTTCTCGTTCGATAAATTCGGCCTCGTCAATATCTTCTAATGTGATGGGTCGCATGAGGTATTGGCGCAGAAACGCTTGTAGTCCAACGAACAGCGTCGATTGGAGTTCACCGCCACGAGACTCGATGTAGCTTGAAACATACTCAGTGCCAGGAGGATATAAGGAATAGTGACAATGTTTGTAGTTGTCGGTGTTGATGATGATGTTTTCGAATCCCATAAACGATCCTCGTGTTCAAATATTAAACAAGACTTGACGAATTTTCCGACCAATCAAGATAGGAGTATCAGTATTGCGTTAAATATTTCGATCCGTCACAAAGTCGGGAAGCACTCGCGCTTCGACCGCCTGCGGTGGTGATATTTCACGCGAATCCCAACCGATCATTTTTGTTGGTGTAAGAGCGTAGTACTTGCGCCCAACGGTGTTCCCAAAAGCAAAGTAATGCTCCGCATAAGGATGACCGACGTAGAAATATTTCTCAAAGACGAGGTCTTGTAGCGTGTCAAAAAGTTCTGGGTTGTTAACTAGTTCAATAGTGCCAAAAATCCGCACGCCAGCAACGGTTGAAAATTCGTCGCCGCTATCAACAAGCCCGGCTAGGTTGCGTTGCGCCTCGAAATTGATTCCATGCTTGCCGGCTGCATCAACCGGTAAATAGATTATCTCGTTTCGAATTACGTACCATAAAGACGAGAGGTAGATTGAGCCATCCTCGTTCGTCGTCGCAAGCCGAAACGTTTTTTGCCGTTCGAGATAGGCCCAACGTTTCTTACCCCTTAATGGGGCTGCCATGCTGGCTGTAACTTCTACAAATTGCGTATTTTCAATCAGTGCCATAGTAGTATCTCCTTAACGCAATGCGCGGAGCTGTTTGCTGTAACCTGGTGCTTCTACGATACCAGGCCGGTTAGACGGACCGCTGGTCCATAGGAATGTATATTCGACGCCGGTCGCTTCGAGTGTATAGGTATAGCCGGCTGGCAGATATATATTGTCCCCGGGTCGTGCTTCCAGCACGACTACCTTTCCCCCAGCATCCTCTACTCGGAGTCGGATCTTGCCGGAGATACAATATTGCGCTTCATCGAAGTTCGACTGTGTCCAGTGGACAGGTTCATGATCCGCCTTTGCATAGCAAACGCCTTGTCTGAAATAACGCGCATCTTCGCGTTCCTGAGAAATGAAAATGCCAGTATCGATACCAGTATTGAATTCCAAGCGTGGCATCGTTTCTATCTCGTCGGCTGACATTACCTTCGGGTAGCGTTGTGGATTTGCTTCTAGCTGTTCTTTGGCGCTCATGGCCACTTCCTCCTTCTGGAATCGATATTGTATTAACCTAACATTACGACTCTACGTGTCGGGTCGGTTGTGCTGTTTAGTTATCACCTCTTAAATGCGGCGGGATAATTCTGCGCTCCAAGATCGGTGGTTGAGGTAAAAGCCGTCGATCCCAGCCGTCCATTCTATCCGGCACCAAGCAGAACCAGCGGCGCAACTCGACTGCCCCCCGGCTTAAATAGTGTTCTAAGTGTGGATGTCCGATATAGAAATATTTTTCCAGCACAAGGTCGAGGAGCTCATCGGTGAGGTTTGAATTTTCGACCGCGCTAGCTTTCCCTGATAATTGTACGCCGCGGAAGTTCGTTAAATCCTCACCGTCATCGATAACAGCCGACACTCGACCTTTGTTGGAATCTAACACGGGCAAATGCCGTGAAGCCGGGGTAGCTGCTCGGCCCGGGTCACCCACAGTCGGATCGATTGGGAAGTAGATAGTCTCGAGCCGCACCACAAACCATAATGGACTGACTTCTATCGGCTGCCTTCCGGTCACGGTAGCTAGTCTCATCGTTTTAGCTTTCTCTAAATACCCCCAGAGTGCCGCATCGGTCAAGGGCGCGATATCTGATTGTGTGACAGGCATTTTATCGCTTCCTTTTACGGTTGGTTTTTTTCGGTGGCTTGCCGGTTCTCGAGAGCATGTCGCTATAGGCCGGTCCTGCAGGATCGCCAGTGTCGCGCCAGCCGCTATGCAGTACGGGTGCCATCGTCCAAAAGTTAATTGAGTCGACACCCGAAGCTCGCAAGGTGTATTTATAGCCGGCCGGTGCCCAGAAGTGGTCACCTTCATCGATAGTAAACTCCGCAGTGTTGCCTTCGATATCGTCTACAAGGATCACGAGCTGACCCTTCATGCAATAAAACGCTTCGTCCCAACTCACTTCATCCCACTCTAGGTCGTCCATATCAGCGTCGTGGAAACACAGACCCTGACTGTAAAAGCGAGACTCGTCGTGTTCGCGCGAGATAAAAATCGCGCTCTCCATCCCTTTCACGAACCGATAGCGCGGCATCGTTGCGATCTCACCGTGCGCGATGTGACGGGGGAATCGGTTTTCGCGTTTTTGCACAGAGGCCCTGATCTCGGCCCCTTTAGATTTTTCGGGCTTGCGTGAGCGTGAAACGGCCATTGTCTACCTCCTTAACGGACATCATGGAATTGTTAACTTTTACTGGGGTGACACACTAGCAACCTTGTCATAGCTTGGCATACCTGGGCGAGCGCCAACGGCGGATACCGATAAGGATGCAGCAATTACGGCCGTCCTGACCGCAGTTATGACTGCGTCGCCTGCTGCCAGTCGAGCCGCAAGTACTCCGTTGAATGTGTCCCCCGCGCCTGTCGTATCAACCACGTCGCTGGCGCTTCTGGCCGGGATCTGGTGAAGCTGGCCGTCCGGAAGACGCACTGCACAACCTTCGCTACCGAGCGTGACGATAACTATGCCTTTAGTTCGCTTTCCGATCTTATGCAACTGGTTCAGTATTCGATCTTTGGCTTCTGTTGATCTTGTAGTGGTAACTTCCCGCGCTAAATCCCCGAGTTCGATTTCATTTGGAGTCACAATTGGACTCAACGGGAGTAGATCGGCGACTCCAGGTAACACGGGGGCAGGATTTAAAACGCATCGCACACCCGCGCTCATTGTCATCTCGATCGCTGTTCTAACTGCGGCTACAGGAATTTCCGTACTAACTAGAACGACATCAGTTTTAGGGAGCAATGTCGATAATTCTGTACGCACATGTTCGGGGGACACGGAGCTATTTGCTCCCGGCCCTAGTGCTATTTGATTCTCCCCATTTGCGTCAACTACAATTAGCGCCGCGCCGGTCGGTTGATCGTCGAGTAGGGCGACTCGACTGGTATCAACGTTATCGTTTGTCAGTTCGGCTAATGCGCGTTTACCCGAATCATCCGTTCCAACAGCACCTATCAACGAGACGTTCGCGCCTACTCGCGCAGCGGCGACCGCCGCGTTCGCTCCTTTCCCGCCACCAAAAGTCTGCAAGCCAGCGCCGACGACAGTTTCGCCCGGCGTCGGCAGATGCGATGTCGGAATTACTAGGTCAGTGTTGATCGCTCCAACGACAATTACGCGGTCAGTCATTAATTTACGAACTCCTTGGTGGGGACGTAGACTCGCGCACGATCACCTCGACGGGAAACGACTTGGGTGGATTCAGATTAACGTCTCCGCGAATCAGATCCAGTAACATTTCTGCTGCACGGATACCCATTTCTCGCGCTGGTTGGCGTACCGTGGTTAGTCCCGGTGACAGTAACGGCGCCATTGGCACATCGTCGAAACCGACGACGCTCACATTACCCGGCACATTGATTCCGCTCGCGCGACAATATTCGAGTGCTCCAATTGCCATCATGTCGTTTGCACACAGCAATGCCGTTGGCCTCCGATGAGTCGGTACATCGAGTAGCTGTTTGGCCAATTTAAATCCTGAATCCATCCGATAGTCGCCGATCAGGACGTCCATGTTATCTGGGTTGAGACCACCCAACGCAAGCGCTTCACGATAACCGGCTAGACGCTGTTCGGCAGTCCACAAGGCAGTCGGTCCAGCGATACACGCAAATCGCTCATGACCAAGAGCAACCACGTGGCTCGCTACTTCCCGTGCGCCTCGCCGACCATCTGCGAGTATTGTTGGGAAGTCGGCGCCGGGAACTCGTTCATCTACAAGTACCACAGGTCCAAGCGACTGGAGTTTCAGCAGGGATGTCGGTGACTCGTCAAAGCCGGTTAGGTATACGACGCCATCGACTCGTTGGCTTCGGAGTAATCTAGCGTTTCCAGATTCCGCTTCCTCAGTGCTTTCTGAACTGCAAAGCACAACTAATACGTCGCGTGCCGCCGCCGCATGCGCTGCTCCGCTGGCTAGTAGACTGAAGAACTGGTTGGATAGATCCGGTATGACGAGGCCGATCGTCGAGGCTGACTGTCGCTTTAGATTGCGCGCCGATTCGTTGGGGATGTAATCCAACTCCCGTACGGCGTTAAGGATCCGTGCTCGACGATCAGCACTTACGGGGCCGGTTCCGTTCAGCACGTAGCTGACGGTACTCACAGATACTCTCGCATGCACTGCGACGTCCTTCATCGTAGGACGTTGGCTCAATTTCAATCGAGAGACCGTCATCGCTTATTTATTGCTACCGCCGGCTGCCCACAAAACGATTGAGGCCCAAAGCTTTGCGTAGTGCCGCCACGCCATAAATTCTGGTGGTGCCCAATGCGGGGCAACATCCGAGGCGAAGGCTACTGCGCGTCCTTTTCCAACATTGTCGACGACTAGCAGTGCGTCACCGTCGTGTTCCGCTATAACAGTTGCACCTGGTTTTGCTTTTAATTGATTATAACCCAGAAGAATCGGCCATTCGGGAGGCGTACCACCAAGGGCTGGATGTTCGGGGTTCGGAAATGTCGCGATTACTCCTTCTGGTGCTTCAATACGGTCGTCGCGGTCGAGCATAGACACAGGAAGTATCGCCGCTAGCGGCGTTACCTGATAGCGTGCGCGCCCATCGATACCGGTGAACGACATATAACCGCCGGCCATAAGCAGGCCACCGCCACCTTTCACGTACTCAGCGATCAAGCTCAACCGGTTCACGGTGCGCTCCGACCGATGCCAGGTCTCATCACACAATAGGAATGAATTCGATCCAATATCGCTCAAGATGACCACATCGAATTGTTCGAGGCCGGCTTGGGTCTTAGGAAAGCGTTTTGATACCTCATGGGCACGTATATAAGTGACGTCGTAACCGGCATCAGTGAGGGCAGCTAGAAAAACGCCGGCACCTTCCTCATATTCGGTCGAGTGAA
>CAYFFH010000032.1:0-16319 GCA_964342175.1 uncultured Enterobacteriaceae bacterium
GGGTGTACCATCAGGCGCAAACTTGCCAATACGCGCACCGAGCTGAAAAAGCACACCTAGTACAAAACCGCCGGCAATCGCATGAATAACGCCTGATGCGTACGCGTCGTGATAGCCCAGCTTTTGCACCATCCAACCATTCTCAGACCAACCCCAGGCGGCGGCGAGTATCCAACAGAAGGATCCAACTAGGATCGCGAGGAACCAAAATGCACTGGATCGTATACGCTCGATCACAGCGCCCGAAACTATAGACCCTGCAGTCCATGAGAATAAGAGGAAGGCAGCCCAAAAAACACCGTTTATATTTGCCCAGCTTGCAGTGTCGGACGAAGTTAAATTTCCTTGTACAGGCGTGCCACCTTTGTGCGGCGCCATCAACTCACTCCATGGAGTCGCCCACGGCGCGTCCTTCAGTCCACCCGGAATTATTCCCGGGCCGTTTTGAAATGCCCAATATACCCACCAACCAAAATAGTAGAACGTGACAGTTATTAAGGGGATCAACATTGTATTCTTCATTAAGGTATGCAGCATGTGCTTCCTACGAGATGCCCCTACTTCATACATACAAAAACCAACGTGTATTAGGAACATCAGCACGACTGTGATCCAATAGTAGACCTCGGTAAAAATAACCGTAAGCGCTATAAGTTGGTCTTCCATCTCAATTCCCTCTACCAGTCAAAGGCTCATCGGTCACTTATCGTTATTATTTTGCTCTCTATTGGAGACTGCCGTTCCCCGAGCCGGGCTGTCAAGTAAGCAACATCATTAAATACAGGAGAGACGTATGTTTGTAATTATTGCCGATCAGCTCGTGTCGCTGAGTGCAGCAGACCACTTCGGAACGAATTTCAATACGCACATCGGCCCGCTCAATTTGGAATTAAACATCAAGTTGTGCCAATAAGTGGCCTGATAATATGCATCCTGTATGTGGAGCGATTGCACAATGCACGGAATGGTAAAGCGTTGATTTGCCTGCCGGTAATCAAGTGCACATCGACCGATACCTAAAATTGCCTCTGCCAGCGGCGCCCCTCTATTAAACAAGGCCGTCAACGAATCCGAAAATTCCCGTGGATATTGATAGTAGCCCGTTTGTAACATCGCGATTGCCGATTCGTAACGGTCAAGGGGGTCGGCCGTTCGCTTTACAATTTGCTTAAACTGCGAGAGTACGTGCAACGGATCCGCTTTAACAAGTACTGTCACAATAGTTCCGAGTCGTTGACCGCCTGGTAACTCAACGTGTGGGCACATACCAGCGCTCGGGCGACCATCGCCGCGGCGCACGACATATTGGCGGAGCCGGCACTGCCATCCGACAAAACTACGGCCAATATCAGACCGTTGGTCAGTCCTGATCGACCCACTACCACTCTTGGACATACATACTGCCCAGGAATCGTGGCAAGTGGTCGCTGATCTCATCATAGGGAGCCTTATCTGTTACGTAGATATGTCCTGCGCCCCGCAAACCCGCCGTCTGATCGAGTGCACCAGCAGCAATACTTATCATTGGGCCTTCTACTGGCTCCCAAAATAAATTACCACCGCATTTCATGCAAAAGCCCCGACGAGCAACTGACGACGCGTTATACCACCGTAGGGTGTCTTGTTTCGTCAATATCAGCTTGGAAAATTCTGTAGCAGAGTATGCAGCGATAGCGCCATGACCGGCACGACATTGGCCACAGTGACAATACACCACGTCGCGAAGTCCATGGCCAGTAAAACAGACCCCACCGCACAAGCAACTACCTTTGAATTCGATTGGTCGGAAACCTAACTCTGCCATGTTCTCCATCCAATTGGCGCTCGTCGCGTCGTTCGTTACTATAGGTCAATGTTAATTAACCTGTCACCGCAAGCAATCACAAAGTTCCATGATGATGGTTTTGTCGTTTTTGAACGTATCATCGATAAAGACACCGTAAAACTGCTGCGCGAGCGCTACGATTTTCTCTTCGCAGGCATTTTCGAAACGGGGCTGGAACCGGATGAAGTGAATTGGCGCCAAAATCGCGATGGCCCCGACACGACACGCCAGATCTGTAACGCATGGAAAAGCGATCGCTACGTTGCACAAGTCGTTCTGCACAGGGAGATCGGCAGGGCTTGCGCTACTCTAGGAGGTTGGTCGGGGGCTCGAATTAATCAGGACAACCTATTTTGGAAACCACCTGGTGGATCCGCAGTAGGATTTCACCAGGACTCGGCATACGAAAACTGGGTAATCCCGTCTGACATGGTTAGTTGCTGGATCGCGCTTGATGATACCGCGACCAATGGTGGGTCAGTCACATACATCCGCGGCTCACATCGATGGGGTGAAAGCGCAATAGCTGAAAATTTCCACGCACCTCACGAACCGTTGAAAGAGATGCATGATGCAGCGAGGCGCGCTGGTATAACCCAACCCGATCATGTCGAGCTTGTCGTGCCTGCCGGCGGCGGCGCATTCCACCATGGATGGATTTGGCACGGATCTCGAGAAAATAATAGATCGAACCCGCGACGCTCTATCGTCGCCCATTGCATGGCCTCAGAAACGCGGTATCACCCGCGCAACATAGGACCGGTCTACAGCCGTTATAAGCGATTTGGTGATGGCGAAATGGATGAATCGTTTTTTCCGATTTTGTGGCGCAACGACGGTTATCGCTCGCCGCACCTTGACCGGTATATCAAGCGCGAAATAGGATGGGGCGGTTCGTAAATCGGCTGTAACGGTCGCTAAATCACGCTCAATTTAAGGCTATGGATCCCCACTACACGATTTTTGGCAGCCCCATAAGCCTGTTCACTCGCAAACTTGAATCCGCGATGCAGTTTTACAACGCTCCTTATTCCATAGAAAAAAAGCGCGACGACAATCGGGAGACAATCGAAAAACGTGCTGGAACACACCAAATCCCAGTTCTAAAAACACCGGAAAACTGGATGTTAGCCGACACGACGCCAGTACTTATGCTACTCGATTCACGCTTTATTCAGCGGCGGTTGTTCCCAACAGGGCCGCTTGGTGTGTTGGTGCATATCGTTGAAGAAGTATTAGACGAATGGGTGGCCAGAGTGATGGTGCACTACCGATGGCATCACGACTTAAATACTCGCGTCGTAATTAGCGAAATACTCAATCGGCAAGTGTCGATTCGAGAAGCTCGAAAAACCACGCTGGCACAATGGGGGCTGCGCGCGTGTCGCGCAACTGGTACGGAAAATCCAACCCAGCAAGCGGCAGCTGAGCGCGAGTATATAGACATGCTATTCGCTCTCAACAACCAGCTAAGCGACACCGCATATAGTCTAGGTGACCGCCCATGCGCTGTTGACGCCGCATTAATCGGCGGACTTCGAGGGCACACTAATCGCGACCCTTTACCTAACCTTAGTGAGTTCTCGCACGTATTGGAATGGAATGGGCGTTCGTCAACATATTCCGAATGCGACGGAGCGTGGGCAGACTTTCCTGACAGTACGCCGTTCGCCGACCATATCCTCAAACTCGCCCGCACGGAATACAAACCATTTATTCTTGGGAATAAAACAGCCTTGGCCAACGAGGAAAAAACCTTCGTGGCCAATACCTACGGCGAGCCGGTTCGATATCTTAGCCGCCCGTATCCTGAGCGATCTCGGCGAATGGTGGCTACACGCATCAGCAGCCTACCTCAGAACGAACGCCGGCAGGTAGTCGAGTGGCTTGAGGGAAAAGGGTTGCGAGAATGTTTTAGTCTCTAGGTCGTAACTATCCTGAGCATTAGGCTCTTTTTGACTTCGGCTCCGTTTTTTTTGTCTTAGCCGAGGATTTTACAACTCTCCGGCGTTTTCCTTTAAGAGTTTTATCGGTCGCCTTTTTTTTATCAACTTTTTTTGTCGTCCGCGCGACACTCAACGCGTCCAACTCTCTCGCCCGACAGCGCTCTGCTGCTCGTTTTGCGCTTTCTGGTTTTTTGTAGACTTTCTGATCGAAAATCTTGAGTGGTTTCGCCCTATCTGCACAGAGTTGACCCACACACCACTCTTTACCTGGAGTCACCTCAATCGCAACGTAAAAACCTGGGATTGGACCAGTCCGATAGTTGTTCAACGCAAACAGAACTTCAGCGAGATCGCTTAACTTCTCCAGATCCAAGCCAGATATCAACCGACCCTCTATTTCCGACATTGGTTCCGCACTGGTCGGCATCTGATGTTTTCCCGGTGCCGCGGCGGCGACGGGCATACGAGAACTTCGGGATTTTTCGCGAGGGCTCATATCGTCTCCAAGATCGGTTAGCAAACACTCAAGTACTTTTACACAAACCCCACACTCAGAATCTTCAATTGGTTAAGGCAAACTTCCCTGCTTTAAAAATCCCTTGATCACGTTCTCCATTAGTTTAGATACATTGTTTTGGTAGTCATTGTGCGACAAACTACCACACCACGCGAGGGAGCCAGGGGCGAATACAGCGCCGTCATTCGGAGTCTTGTAGTAGATCATATCTGCTCGGATCATCGGGTTCTCATCACCGCCACCGTAGTAGCCACGAACAATGAAATGGATCTCTTCGTTCACCTGCATCATAAGATCAGTATGGCCCTCCGATCGCGCTAGTAAATAAGCCTGGTGAGGAGTACCAAACTCTAGATCGTAACGATCGAGCTCAAGTCCGGCGGCACCGCCACCAACAAGCCCAAAGTCCCCTATGATTTCGTCTTCCTTTATTCCTTTGAACATCCATTTACATTCTGGCAGTAGGGAGTCTGGTTCGCGTCGATAATAGGAAGACACATCAAATCCGTAGGCCGTAAAGGTCAGCCCACAAGTCTTGCTAGGGATCCTGCCCCGTGCCCGCCACATGCCACCATACTTCCCGTCGAAGGCATTGTTATATTCACCCGGATTCGCAGTCCACGCCCGAGTACCAGCCTCGCCTTTACGAACCTCGATGATATTGCTGTTATCCGGGTGATATTGGCTAGCCCAGTAGAATCCATCAGCGCCGAGATATAGCCAGCGCCCGCCTTGTTGCTGATACGCCTCATAGGCATCGATCATCTTTTCCGAAGAATATTCTGGGTGCGAGCCAGTCAGCACCACGCGGTATTGATTTAGCAATTCAACACCTTCTCGATCGAGATCCTCATCGGTGTGCACGTCAAAGTTGAAGCCTTTTTCTTCGAGCCAATCCGTCAGATGAAGATCTGCATTGAGCTGCCATAACGATGGCGAAAGCCAGTGTCGATATTTTGGCCGCATGTTTAAGATCGGCCTCAAGCGCGAAGATATGCTAACTCCGTGTCCGTCAGAGTGGCAGGAATACGTCGACAGGCCATACTCCCGATGCTCATTTAGATACAAATCCGAAGCCTGCATCAATGGCACCTTTCCGGCCAATAGCTGTGCGACGACCGAGTTTGTAGCCAAATTGTCATTGGAGTAAGCCATATAACTGTTGGTCGGAATTATCAACGCGATGGCCGCTGTGGTCTTACCTTCTGGTGGCCTTACAAAAAACGGTATGTAGTCTTCCGTCTCTGGTGATTCCTCACCACCGATCCTTAATCGCGCTGCGTAGACCCCGCTCTTTAGATGCTTAGGGATCGTATAACTAAAATCGACCTCCCAACGTGCGTCATCGATGTCATCATCGTGAAAATGAATCGCGCCGTATTCGGTTGCGATGTGGTGATAGACGATGTCGTCACCGGTCCAGTTGTAGCCGGTCATACCACGGTTCGGAAGGTTGACAGCGTGGCCATTTAGTCCGTTTGGAGACGTGTCGATGATATACGTCGTTGAGATATTGTCGGTGATATTTTCATGAAAATCCCAAGCTCCGACAACAGACCGGCGGAGATTCGCCTCGCAACCTTTGAAGCCGCGTGCAAGTGCATCGATCTCATCTTTGCCGAGCGAGCGATTTGACACCCGGGGTCGGTCTATCTTGCCGTTATAGGTTGCACATTGCTCGGGCAGTTCGACAGGTTCCGCAGCCTCTTTGTAGTGTCCGCCAAAAATTGTTCGCCCTGATCCCGCTACCTTAGTTGCCGCAGCTATAAGCAGTGGGGCTCTATTCTTGGCCGGTTTTGTCTTACATGGCTTCGACACCGTCGCGTTAGTTTCAGACGCCGGATGTAGTAAGCTCATGCCGAGACCGCCGTTCGCCGAGGTTACAACCGGCTGTTGATAAAGGCGCAGTCTCCCCATCTTGGCATCGTAACTAGCTGCTACTAAGTACCAAACTTTGCGCAGCAATTTTTTGCCGCTAGAAACCTTAACAATGCGACCATCGCCGTTTCCGATCCAACAAGCGACACAACCATCGGCGTCGATGAATAACCCATAGCCACTGCCACGAGTGTCAAGCCACTTTGTTACTATCCCTTGTAAACCTTTTTCTGGCGTAGTGGGAAAGATGAAAGCTTGGAGCGTGAAGCTTTCATTGTCCATGCGACGATCTGCCGGAACAATAATGTAAGATCCACCGTGGATTTTTTGATTGCGGCCTTTGTAACGTTTGTTACACGACGCGCGCACCAACTTCTCTTTGAAACCCGGACCTTCCGGGTTTGTGTCTCCATGGATTAAACGTACAATATCAGCGTTGTACTCTTCCTTTTTTTCGGAATTTACATAGAAACGAATTTCATTTCCCGGACAAACAGAATAGTTATCGCTATAACCAGTGATCCTCAACATTGATCGTCTCCCATAACTCAAACGACCCAGTCACGGTCAAAGCCACTGGGCCAGGCGTAATTATTATTTGATAAACTGCAATTTAACGTACACCGTACAAGGTCATGATGTCCTTCACTCGCCTGAGGAAGATACCGTGTTCGCAGTCATCCTGTGACGCAAACGATTTCGGTAGCATTCTCAAGGCTTTTCCTCGGATCCCAGACGCGATACCGATCCGATAATCCGCATGTGCCTTAACTTGAACCATTACGTATTTTCCGGCCTGTGGCGCCCGTCGGAACTTATCGAGCACGCGGCGCAGATCTTCGCTGTGACCAACACCTGCCTTACCGGCCAAACCAGGTTTCCCTATCGGGTTAGAACGATGTTCATCAGTGATAGCTTTTCGCCTCGCTTTATCGGCGAGGATAGGCAGAATGTATGTACGGGTTATGAAGTCATCAGTCGAGGTGTGACCTCGATTTTCTTGCACACCAGTCTTTCGCGGCATTGGTAGATCCCCCTCTATGCATGGACATGTAGGCGCTTTTAATATCACCTTAACGCAGATTAACCATATAGTCGCCAAGACATACTAGATCAATCGGACGGTGCGATCTAACCGGATAAGTGGTTTCGGATCGTTGTCTAGTGAATGGAATTTTTGTCTTAGTGATCAGGTCTAATCGACTTTTAAAGATATTTTTAGGATCACAAACACAATATTGCTTAAAATTGCTGGGACACAGGGTTTTATGTTGGCCTCCGAAAAAGCGTGCAGATAATTTTATGACCGTCTCAAGATCAGCACGCCTTATCCAAGCAGTATTTTGATACGGACGGCTAATGGCTATATTTACCTTCGAACAAGTGTCGCTCGCCTTCGGCGATCAGATCATCTTAGAAGCATCGGAACTTGCAATCGAGCCCGGCGAACGCGTGTGCCTAATAGGCCGCAACGGTGCCGGTAAGACCACCCTGCTAAAATTGATAACTGGCGAAATCGAACCGGACCACGGTGAGGTCCGCTTCGTGAGCGGGACCCAAGTGAGCCAACTCGACCAGGCGTTGCCTAACGTTCTAAACCTGACGGTACAAGATTATGTCACCACAGGCTTGGGTGAGCTGCGCGAGTTGATTGCCTTGTATGAGAGGCGGTCACGGGAAACTCTCGACAGTAGCGGATTACGGGAACTCGAATCCTTGCAGCGCCAGATCGAATCCCACGGGGGTTGGAACATCGACCAACAAGTCGATATCGTTCTCACCGATCTAGACCTACCGCCAAAAAGGCTCCTCGGTGAATTGTCCGGCGGCTGGCAACGTCGTGTCGGTCTTGCGCGAGCGCTCGTTTCCAACCCGGATCTACTTCTGTTAGATGAGCCTACTAATCATCTCGATCTCAGTACCATCGAATGGTTAGAAAATCGAATACGTGGATTCTCCGGTAGTGTACTTTTTATCACGCACGACCGAGCCTTTTTACAACGCTTGGCGACCCGCATCGTCGAGATCGATCGCGCTAAAATTCGCAGTTGGCCCGGCGATTACCGCACTTATTTACGTGACAAAGAAAAAGCCGGGGCGGAAGAAATACGTGACAACGCACTATTTGATAAGAGATTACAAACTGAAGAGGCCTGGATCCGACAAGGGATCAAAGCAAGGCGAACTCGAAATGAAGGGCGAGTACGGGCACTCGAAGGAATGCGTCGGGAATATGCCGCACGCGTCAAGCCCGACGGCAAAGCGCAGATCCACGTAGAGGAGGCAGAACTCTCAGGACGCAAGGTTATCGAAGCCCGAAATATTTCTTATAGCTACGACGACGACCCGCTGATCGAAAAACTATCGGTCAAGATAATGCGCGGCGATCGGATCGGCTTGATCGGTAATAACGGCGTCGGCAAAAGTACACTTTTACGAATTCTACTCGGCCAGCTCAAACCATTATCGGGCACGGTTAAACTTGGCACGAATCTTAGCATTGGTTATTTCGATCAACTTCGAGAACAACTGGAACCGAACAAATCAGTCGCAGAAATTGTAGGTGACGGAAGAGACTATATTACGATTCACGGAAAACAACGTCACGTCATCGGCTACCTGCGTGGGTTCCTTTTTAGCGCGAAGCGCGCCATGACGCCTATCCGATCGCTCTCCGGAGGCGAATGTAATCGAGTGATCCTTGCACGACTATTTACCCAAGCGACCAACCTACTTGTGCTCGACGAGCCCACCAACGATTTGGATATAGAGACATTGGAAGTATTAGAAGCGAGGTTGTGCGAATATCGTGGCACACTTATCGTCGTTAGCCACGATAGAGAATTTCTTGATAATGTAACCACAAGCACCTTGGTGTTCGAATGCAATGGAGAGATCGGCAGTTATGTTGGTGGGTATAGAGACTGGCTGCGGCAAGGGAACGCCCTAACAGACGTTAATGGACTTTCAAAACAATCCGCTCCCGTAAACCGAAGAGAAACGGCTACGCATGAAGAATCGCCAGTCAAGAAAAAACTCACCTTCAAACTTAAACACGAACTTGAACAGCTGCCAACACGAATCAACGAACTAGAGGCAGAACTCAGTAAACTTCATGAACAAACAAATACTGTGGAATTTTATCAACAGCCATTTGAGCAGACTCAGCCAATCGTCCAACGCCTTGGAGAGTGCCAAACAGAACTCGACCAAGCGATCGAGCGTTGGGGAGAACTCGAGTCAATGCAATAGATCGATCCCCTAAAGACAATGAGTCAAAAATCTAACACCAGAAAACCATACGGCACAATTATTGCGCTGGTCGTAGTAGTTAGCTATTACCTCCTGAATGTCCGCCCCACGTCGAACTCGACTCCTACTGCAGACCCGGTTGACCTTGCAACAGGGCGTTACGCGTCGGAGCCTGCACCTTTTGGTGCAGCTCTAGATGGGACAATGGTCGAATCGGTGGGGATCGTTGGCCACGTTTTGGAAGACAACGATGACGGCCCCCATCAGCGATTTATTCTCAAACTTACCAACGGCCAAACGTTATTGGTCAGACACAATATCGACTTGTCTCCTCGTATTGAAAACCTACAACGCGGTGACAAAATTAGTTTCCGCGGGCAATTTGAAATGAATGACCGCGGTGGATTGGTCCATAGGACACATAAGGACTCGCGAGAAAAGCGAACCGGAGGGTGGCTAGAGCGCGGAGGAAATCGCTATGAATAGGTCAACTACCAATAACATAACCGCCTTGCACAAAGTCGAATTTCACCATTTCGATGGTGAAATTTTCGCGCGGTTAGAACGTGCTTTACACGGTCAAATGTTGGAGCACTTCTAATCGCCGGCCGTAATCACTCTAAACGCATCATCCACTGGTAGCTGCATCGTCGTCACCAATCCATTTGTCGAATGTGCCATGCCAATAACAGCCATTAACTCCGCGTGCTGGTCATCGGTCATCCCCTTCGCGCGAGCTGCAGCAGTGTGAGAATGAATGCAGTATTCACAGTTATTCGCAACGGAAACGGCAATATAAATCAGCTCTTTAGTTAAGGGGTCCAACGCACCGGCCCCCATGACCTCTTTTATCCCCATCCATGTACGTCGGAGTTGTGCCGGATTGTTTGCCAACCCTTTCCAAAAGTTATTAATAAAATCGGTTTTCCGATGCACCCGAATATCATCGTAGATTTCGCGCACTTCGCTGGATGCGTCTTCGTACTCAACGAGCTTAACGGTAGCCATATATGTGTCTCCGAAAGTTTAACGGTAGGTATAGGACATAAACATTTCAAGGACGAAAATATCGTCGCGCCCGCCAATCGCTTCGATCGCCCCCTGATGTGGCGTCCCCCAGGCAAACCCTAGGAAGGTGTAGAACCGATCGCTCGGAAAATATTCCACTCCAAAATTAACCTCTTCCGACCAGTCGGTGTCGCTCACTGGTGTACCAAAGTATTGCGGTGTATCGAGGTTATGATGGTAGTACCACATACCGACCGACCAATTAGGGCGCGGGAAAACCTTCAGTTTAACCAGCTTGGTTTCTTGATTTTGATTGAATAGGTGGAACTCGCCAGTAACTTCACCCTGGTACCAAGTATCCCAATCGCGTATGAAAATCGTATAAAACGCGCCACGATATTCTTCGTTCTCTATGGTGTCGCCCTCGTCACCGGAGAAATGAGAATAACGAAAGTAAAGTATTGGCGTCCACGGCACCGTAGAAAATCTGTAGTTACCTTCAACGTACCAAGCATTTGCGTCATTATCACGTCCGGTAAAGTCGCTTTTACCGCGCTCCATCACGAATTCACCGAAGAATTTTAAATTGTCGAAACCAGGAACCCTGATGTCGGCGCCGCGAACACCTGCGACTCGCATGCCGGCAAGTGCTAGAGCGTCATTATCGTCATAGATCTCGAGGTACATTAGCCCAAGGGTGCCAAAGATATCTTTCGTTGCCGTCTCAAGGTTTATCCCAGCTATGCGCGCATCGCCAAGATCATCGTCCGATCTCAACCAAAAAACGTCTCCGCGAACCGGCTGCGTGTTAAACCGCAGGATCGCGGAGTTCCTCCACGCGGAGAATGCGCCTATCCAATATTGTCCATCAGCAGGGCCTTTGTTGAAATTGCCATCGCCGATAAAGAAGCCATCACCGATACTGAAATCTTGCCCACCAACGGAAATATCAACTTTGTCGTTGCGCCATCCGATTGTGGTCGAGTCAGTATCTATGGCGTGGTCGCCGGAACGAACAATTTGCCCTGATAGCTCGCCATCCAACATAGTAGTTGCTGCGACCATGCTGAAGGTGCTGTAAAGAGTAGAGTTGGCCAACTCCCATTCGAGATCGACGCGCGGTTTTAGCCCCAATGATAGGGTTTGACGTTCCGTCTCGCCTAGCGAGTCGAATGCCCCAATACCATAATTAATTCCTTCGGCGGCTTGGATTCCACCGAGAAATTTGGCCTCTGCTGTGACCCGGCGCCCATTTTCGCTATAGAGTTCGCCACCGATCGCTGCCTGATACTCGACGAAGCAGATCGTCGCAAACACAAACAATAGCGGCCGAAATATCATTAGAGGTCGTAGTGAGGTCCTGGTTGGCTGTTGAACGAATTTAGGCTGGGCCTCTACTCGACTTTGAGGCGTGGTTTCGTTCTGTTATTGAAAACATTTTCCCTAAATTAATATTAGTTATGGAAAATTCTTGTTGTTGACTTTAAGCCTCATTGCGAACTATAGATAAGACGAGTGCGAAAAACAAACGACTGCGTAACAATTATGATGAAAATTAGAGGGTTAAAATATTAATCCAATAAATATTGATTTAGTTGAAATAATCAAGATGTACAACAAGTTCACACGCTTAATCACACAAATTACCCAGCTTTGGTGGAAATAAAAGCATGATACATCCCGTCGTCGTCTACGTTCCTCACCCGGGCGTTGGAGATCTGATGTGGCATCTACCGTTTATACGTGCGCTTGCTAAGCATCGTAGCGACAACGCTATTACACTACTAACGCGACGCACGACCCACGCAAAAAGTTTACTTGCCAACGATCCCAACATTTACAAGGTCGAATATGTACCGTATGTGAATGGTCCCCTGCGCCATCTTCGCGAACTGTTCTTAACACTGGGAATCTTGCGCCGCCTACAACCACGTTCACTTTGGATCCTTGACAAGATCAGTCGCCCTGCAATTGCGGCTAGAATTCTTGGTATGCGAGATGTATTTGGTTTTGGATTAGGTTCACAAAGGCGCTGGGTGTGCAAACCAGCACTAAACCCAAATCTAAAGGACACCCACCAGATTGACAAACTCACCGCCTATTTTGAGTTGCAGCAAATCCCGGTCGACTCAACAGAGCCTGAACTCCTCATTGATCCAGAGACTATCAGTAAACAACGGATACTCTTCAACGACAAACCTAAACCGTGGATCATGCTTGGGGTGGGCGCACGTAATCAAATTCGGCGTTGGCCGAATGCTTTTTATTGGGACTTAATCGAACGCTTCAATGGTGCTGGCACGTGGTTTGTGCTCGGTGGTTTGGACGAATTTGAGTTGGTTGAGCGCGAGGTCGTCTCACATACAACAAACCCAAATGTTGTTAATATTTCACGAGTAGATATAGCCGAAGCAGCAGCTTTAGTAAGTTGTTGCAATCTTTTTATCGGCAACGATTCAGGACCGATGAATATTGCAGCAGCACTAGGTATCGCAACAATTGGCTTATTCGGTGTGACGGCCCCGCTGCGGTACTCAGAACACATTCGTCCTCTCTCCAGCCCTGCGAATAATCGACGTATGGCCGCGATCACAGTTGAAGAAGTTTCTGACTTGGCTATGCGTCTTGGGGTTTTTTAAAAATAACCAAACACGTCCCTCTGATCTGGATCAGGGGCATCTTGTTCGACAATAAGTTTAACGCCTCAAATACACCTGGGGTGGAATCAGGTCCACGGTAGTCGTGCCACAGAATACTGCCACCAGCGCGCAGCATCGCGAGAGCATTTGTGCTGTCGCTTTCGACGTAGGAACGTGCATGAGAACCATCTATAAATATCAAGTCCATACAATCATAGTAGGATTGGAATAGGAAAGTCTTGCTATCCCCATATAGCTGCACGACTTTACGATCGATTGTTGTGCCAGAGTAGAGGAATTGGTTAAATTTAGATTCTTCGATAGCCTTCGCAAAGTCCCCGCTGGCGTCGCCCGGCGCGTGTTGATAACTTGCGTGTTCTGTGGACCCTAGAGTGAGGGAGTATACGGTTGTCTCGTTAGGACTGTTGGCGCCAAGTAGATAGGTAGTTTTTCCCGTAGCAGTACCAAACTCAAAAATACTCTCTGCGCGCTTAGCAAGGTTACATAGAATCCAACTTTCGTAATCGGAAACGCCCCCAGGGGTATTATCATTCGCAATATGTCGCACTTCAGTCGAAGCCAAAGGTCCGAGCTCATTCCGTTCGAAATAGGGGAATATTTCGTAAATCGAGCTCACTGGAATCTTACCCCACCCAGCTTTTTGACCTTGTCTCCCTCGCCTTGCAAGACGCGAACGGTGTCTCAACCGCAAATATAAAAGCAATAATACGACGTTTAGCGCTGCTAAGAGGGCTAGTGTCACCTTGGCAATCACGATGACAACAGCAACACTAATTTTTCCCAGCGAGTTCTTTGTAAGAAGCTAAAAATCCTCGGTTTCTTATTTGTAAATCGCAACAACTCGCTCGCAGCAACATTAAATGGTGGTAACCGAATATCTAGCCGTCGGAAGCCCCCGTCGTCGATATTTTTATTTTCTGTCGGCTTTTTCGGCTCCACACAATTTGTAATGATGCTATAGCGGTATCGATCGACGATCGAAAGAAAACGTCTAATTGTGTTGTTCGACCAATGCTGAAGTACGTCTTTGACCAGCAAAAGGTCAGCCCCAGGGAGTTCGTCGAAATCACCGCTGAAAAAATGAAAGTTGATATTTTCCGCGGCGTACGTTTCGCGATTTTTATTAATAACCATATCGGCGATATCAAAGCCGTCGTACTTAACCCCATCCCAATCGATTAAATGGGAAAACTGCCAATCGCCACACCCAAGGTCAACCACTTTCTTTATACCGTACCCTCGAATAAACGACTGGACGGTCTCGACATAAGCGCCTGTATGGATTGGCAACGAGCCTTCGCCCGATCCACAGCCCCAAAGATTTTCGTTATAAATGGACTCAAATACCTCTTTCATAAGATGCTCCGGGATAACACGGATTCTATTTGCGACCCTCACCTGTGGCTATCGCGAATACTTTAAAGGATACCTGGAAATCGTAAAGCCCAGGATATTAAAACAGTCAGTCCGACACTTAAATAAAGGTGTACTTAGCTTGCGTCAAAAACGCCTTCATGTCGCAAAATTATGTCCGCAGAGGTATTCTCACGGAGCTTGCCTACTTGCCGACATAGGACATCTAAATTGGTAAAAATTTTATTGCGCCCGTTTTTTGCTGCTATTGGTTATGCCTTGTTTAGGCTCCGAAACAGCAAAATTCGGGGATATTTGTTCGCTTTTTTTCACCAACGCCACCCAGAACGATTCCTATGTGTCGACCAATTCCAATTCCCGTATATCGTACACACCTCTGACAACGGAACGAGCCGAGAAGTGTACCGCTCCGGGCAGTTAGATCTCGACAAATTCCATCAGGTCGTCAAAATATCATCCAAAAAAATGATCGCGAATCGACGAGTGCTACTTGACGTCGGCGCCAATCTCGGCACGATCTGCATTCCCTTAGTGGGAACTGGACAATTCGAAAGAGCAATCGCAGTTGAGCCCGATCCTCTAAACCTCCGTCTTCTGCGCACAAATATTGCATTCAATGAACTGGAAAAACGTATCTCAGTGCTGGGCCGCGCAGCAGCCGACGACGATAATCGCAAACTGTCGCTCGAACGTAGTGCGGTCAATACAGGTGACCATCGAATTGCTGTTTCGAAAGCGCCAGGCATGCATCACGAAGAAAATCGTAACCGAATAGAAGTGCAATCTATTACTATCGATACAATTGTCGAATCGGACGTAGCTCGGGCTGACGAGTTCTTAATTTGGATGGATATTCAAGGTTACGAGGGCTGGGCGCTTACCGGCGCGGAAAAAACGTTAGTGCATACCCCTCCATTGGTGCTCGAGTTTTGGCCCTACGGTATGCGCCGCGCAGATTCGTTCGGCGCACTTCAGCGATCAGTTGCACCATACGAGTATTTCGTTGATCTAACTGATGCGAAGGCTACTCAGCATAGCATCGAACACCTTCCGGTCTTATACAACCAAATCGGAGAGAATGGAGACTACACTGATCTAATTTTTCTACCCAACGAAGAGTGATAACCGTCAGGGATATGCAGACCCCCTGTCCTTGGAGTCACTCATTCTTGTTGTCTGTGGGGTTCTCGTTTAAGTGTTTAAGTAGATGATATCCCCCACCCGAAGGTTCGGTACTGGCTGATTTTCGCGCGACGAAAAGTCGATGCTAATGTCTATTTAGTGGTCTCCACAGTCATTTTTTAGAAGAGCATCGAACTTGGATTCGAATTAGGGGATCCGACTGCGCAAGAATTGATCGATAGCTTCATTTACAGGTTCCGCCTGTTCCAGATTGACAGTATGGCCGGCTCTGGGGACTGGTGTCATCGCGACGTCAGGCAAACCATCTGCCATCGGTTGCGCGGCATGCGACAACGGCAGCACCGCGTCCTCTTGCCCATGTACAATCAGGCACGGAATAGACAGATGCTGGAGTTCTGACGTCAGGTCACGTTTGTCTAACCATGAATTCGCTTCACGATAGACTGAACGTGCCGGTATGTCACACCACTTGTCCACCCATTTAGAAATGAATGCAGGGTTGTTGGCGTGGGTGCTTGGACCAAAACAAAGACTGGCAACCCACTCCGCGAACGCCCGAGGTACCGGGCCATCAGTATTTAGGGCACCAAAGGCTTCACCATACTGCCGACGCTCCTCGGCCGAGTATGCGCCTGCGGAGGTTGCGATCAGGATCAGTCCGTTAAGTCGTTCCGGATAACGAAGCGCGAATTCTAATGCCATGAAGCCGCCCATAG
>CAYFFH010000033.1:0-16265 GCA_964342175.1 uncultured Enterobacteriaceae bacterium
AGAAATATCCGCGAACTAATCCTACGATGCGAGCAGGCTCGCCCTGGGACATTGCTGAGGCCTGTATCTACCTTGTTGGTCCAACCGGGGTTTTTATTACGGGCGAATTGCTAACTGTGGATGGTGGCGGTCAGCACTGGGGAGAAATATGGACAAATGGCAAACCGGAATACTTCGCCGCCGCGACACGTTTATGGGATGATCAAGGCGACACTAGTTAGCTCATGAGGCGAGATAGTGTGATTAGTGGAGTCTCTTATATCTGGTGTTGGCTGTCACGCGCTTTAAGATCAGTCGTGCGAAGTACCTTTGTTTCTCGTGGAAATCATGTCACACAGACTTTATATCCGACGAGGGTGTTCTGCGAGAAATCCTTTAATTTTATTTATGTTTGGTCTTTAAAATGCTCAAGAAGGCAAAATGAGCGCGCCTTACAGTGCGAGTGGTCTACCGTTTCCCGTCAGATAAGAAGTTGAGCTCTTTGGGAGGCTATTTCTTAGTATTTTTTAGCTGAAAATCCGTTTAATAAACCCTAACAGTCCTGAGCCACTTTCAGCCGATTGCGATCTTTTTGATTTTCCGCGACTTTGGTTGCGATTGCGTCCTGGATTACGTGAACCGGAAGGCTTCATTTCTCTTTTTGGCTTGGATTCATCGACGCGTAGTTCTCGGCCTTGGAAGTTACTACCATTGAGTGCATTAATTGCGTCTTGACCTTCATCGTCATATTCCATTTTTACAAAACCGTACCCGCGAGAGCGTTGTGTGCGACGGTCATAAATGACCTCAGCAGAGACAACATCACCGAATGCTTCGAATGCTTCGCGCAGCTCTTCGTCCTGTACACTATAAGGTAGGTTCCCAACGTAAATATTCATGGTTTCGCTCATTTAAAAATTAGTTCGTGAGATATCACTCGCTCGTTGAATCGATGCTTATGTTTAATCTGTAAACGGTCGGACGTTTCGTCGCCCCTTACGCTGGCAGCCGGCGAACAATACCTCTAGGAGCTGTGGATACCAGGAGTTGAAAAAATGTCATCCCCGAAATACCCTCGGGATGCGGCCGCATTCAAGCATATTCGTCGCATAGGCGCAATCCGGTTCCCAGCTGGAAACCACTTGGCATGACTAAGATCGATGCGGATTTATGGGTAATTATTACAAACGATTGCTTTATAAATGTATGTTTTTAGGCATTCGTGATCCGAATTTTGAATCACGCAGGTGAAGACGAAACCGGCTGCTTCGGGTATATTATCGGCGCTTTTATTTAGTCTTTTAATTTGTACCAGATGATAACAAACGTAACCACAACAATCCGCCAGAATCACTATGGATAAAGTAGTCGCCAGCGTAAAACATGCAATCGAGGGTATCGAAAGCGGCATGACGTTAATGATCGGCGGTTTTGGGGTTTGCGGCCTCCCTGAAAATGCTATTGCGGCACTCGCAGAAACGGACGTTGTAGATGTGACCTGTATTTCCAATAATGCAGGCGTTGGCGATTTTGGACTCGGCGTACTTTTGAAGGAACACCGGGTAAAAAAGATGATTGCCTCTTACGTTGGCGAGAATGACGAGTTTGAACGCCAAATGCTTAGTGGAGAACTTGAGGTGGATTTGATCCCTCAGGGTACTTTAGCGGAACGGTGTCGAGCTGCCGGTGCCGGGATCCCTGCCTTTTATACTCCTGCAGGTTATGGAACGGAGGTTGCGGAAGGAAAGGAGGTTCGGGTGTTCAATGGGAAACCGCATATTTTAGAACATGCTTTCTGTGCGGATTTTGCCCTTGTGAAGGCTTGGCGAGGCGATCGTGCGGGAAATCTAATTTTTAAAGGAACTGCACGCAACTTCAATCCGATGATGGCAATGGCTGGCAAAATCACCGTGGCAGAGGTCGAGGAATTGGTTGAAAATACAGAGCTAGACCCCAATCAGATTCATACTCCAGGTATATTTGTGCAACGCATTTTCCAGGGTGATACTTACATCAAACCCATTGAACAGCGGACTGTTCGTGCTCGATAGTAAATTTTATATTGAAGTTGGACTATGCCATTAGATAAAGAGGGTATCGCAAAACGTATCGCGCAAGACTTGCGCGACGGATGGTACGTCAATTTAGGCATTGGAATACCTACCTTAGTAGCTAATTACGTCCCCGAAGGAATAGGCGTCGAGTTCCAATCGGAAAATGGCATTTTGGGTATGGGTCCATTCCCGTTTGAAGGGGATGAAGATCCAGATATGATTAACGCAGGGAAACAGACGGTCACATTGTTGCCCGGGGCGTCGTTATTCGATTCCGCAATGAGCTTCGCGATGATTCGCGGCCAACATGTTCAACTGACAGTTCTTGGGGCAATGGAGGTGTCTGACTCAGGAGATATCGCGAACTGGAAGATTCCTGGAGCAATGGTCAAAGGCATGGGAGGGGCAATGGATTTGGTCGCGTCTGCCAAGAATATTATAGTCGCCATGATGCATACTAATAAAAAAGGTGAATCTAAGGTCCTACCCAAGTGTACTTTACCGCTGACTGGGGTAAATTGCGTTAACCGGGTCGTATCCAATCTGGCGGTCATGGATATCACTCCGGATGGCTTCAGGTTAATCGAGCGCGCGCCAGGAGTAAGCATAAAAGAGATTGAAGATTCCACTGCGGGAAGGTTAGTGATCGACGGTAGTGTCCCCGAAATGGTCCTGTAGAAATCTACCCTAGAGACAGAAACGGTGCACTGAAAAATCGACAGCCCAAACCTGCAACCTTTTGCACGGCGTTCTTTGTTGGTATTATTCAACCTCCGTGCAAAGACTTACTGATCCCGCAATATTACCGCCGGAGACCTAGTAAAGCCGGCGAGAACTCGACCGTAGTCGGTCTAAGCCGCGGTCGATTACTAGGTGTAGGTTCCAGTTGCTACCGTCGTTAATTGAGGGTCCGTTTGCGGTACGCCGTGTGCGATGGCGACGTCCGTCTCGTAAAAATGATACTAGTAAAATAAAACCAGACCGCCTTGGATTCATTACCCTAGCGGATTGGAGGTAAGCATGAAGATATTGGTGGCAGTCAAACGTGCCATTGACTATAACGTCAAGGCTCGGCCGAAATCGGATGGTAGCGGCGTAGAGTTGGCCAACGTGAAGATGTCAATGAATCCATTCGACGAGATCGCAGTAGAAGAGGCTATTCGTATGCAAGAGGCTGGGGTCGTGACTGAAATCGTTGCGGTATCGGTAGGCCCTAAGCAATGTCAGGAAACTTTGCGGACCGCAATGGCGATGGGTGCGGATCGAGGTGTTTTGGTTGAGACGGACGAAGAGGTACAACCGCTTGCTGTCGCAAAAATTCTAAAAGCACTGGTAGGAAAAGAGGCACCTGGAATCGTACTGCTAGGTAAGCAGGCTATAGATGATGACTCTAATCAGACAGGACAGATGCTGGCTGCTCTATTGGAATGGAGTCAGGCGACGTTCGCGTGTGGCGTGGAATTTGCAGGAGAGGAACTTAAGGTTAATCGTGAAGTTGATGGGGGTACGCAATCGATTGCCGTAAAATTGCCGGCAATAATAACTGTCGACCTACGACTTAACGAACCGAGATATGTAAAACTTCCCAACATTATGAAAGCGAAAAAGAAGCAACTTGATACCTTTTCGCCAGCGGAGCTTGAGGTTGATATCACACCACGGCTTAAATTGATAAAAGCCGAGGAGCCGCCAGTGCGCATAGGCGGTGTAACGGTTGCTGATGTTGATGAACTTGTCGAAAAACTTCGTAATGAAGCAAAGGTGATTTAGCTATGGCTGTACTCGTTCTCGCGGAGCATGATAACAATGCATTGAATCCTGCGACGCTCACGGCGGTTTCTGCCGCCACTCAACTTTCAGACACAGTAGAGGTATTGGTCGCTGGATCCGGCTGTGCCAGCGCAGCTGCTGCAGCTGCTGTCGTTACTGGTGTGTCTAAGGTCATCGTGGCGGATGCAGCACACTACGGGAATGCGTTAGCAGAAAATGTGGCACCATTGGTTGTCGAATTATCGAGCAGTTACGGCCATGTTCTTGCCGCTTCTACTACCGACGGAAAAAACATCATGCCGCGAGTGGCGGCGCTGCTGGATGTTGCACAGATATCCGACATTGTTGCAGTTGACTCGGAATCAATTTTCAAACGACCTATCTACGCAGGTAATATCATTGCTACCGTAGAATCCTCCGATCATATAAAAGTAATCACCGTGCGCACTACTGCGTTTGACCCAGTCTCACCAGAGGGTGGGAGCGCCGTTATAGAAAATATTGAAGCGGGTGTCGATAAGGGCGTATCTCGGTATCTAGGACAGGATTTAACTAAATCCGATCGTCCAGAACTCGCGGCTGCAGATATTATCGTATCGGGCGGGCGCGGAGTGGGCAGTAGTGAAAACTTTGCCATAATTGAAGAGTTAGCAGATAAACTTGGCGCTGCCGTTGGTGCGTCACGTGCGGCAGTAGATGCAGGCTACGTACCTAACGATTACCAGGTAGGTCAAACCGGTAAAGTTGTTGCGCCGGGTTTGTATATAGCGATAGGGATCTCTGGTGCTATTCAACATCTTGCGGGCATGAAAGATAGTAAAGTCATCGTTGCGATAAATAAGGATGAGGAAGCGCCAATATTTGGTGTCGCTGACTATGGACTGGTCGGCGACTTATTCAAAGAGGTTCCTAATATGGTTGCTGCGTTGGATAAGTAGAGTAGCAAGCGAGATGATTCAGCGACTGGAATACTACATCTTAAGCAGGTAAAGAAATGTCAGAACGTGAATCGATGGATTTTGATGTCGTAATTGTTGGAGGAGGGCCGTCCGGCCTTGCAACAGCAATTCGATTGCGTCAGATCGCGATTGAGCGGGGTGTTGAACTGACAGTTTGCGTGCTCGAGAAAGGTTCTGAAGTTGGGGCCCACATTTTGTCTGGAGCTGTTGTAGAGACCCGAGCGTTAGACGAGTTACTGCCGAATTGGGAAGAGCTTGGGGCACCGCTACATACGCCGGTCCGAAAAGATCGTTTCGTGTTCCTTACCGAACGACGAGCCATACCTTTTATTACGCCGCCGCAGATGCACAACCAAGGGAACTATATCGTAAGCCTGGGAAATCTCTGCCGCTGGTTGGGTGAACAAGCAGAGGCTCTAGGTGTCGATGTATACGCGGGATTTGCCGCATCCGAACTCCTCTATGATGATACGGGTGCAGTGAAGGGAGTTGCGACGGGCGATATGGGTCGGAAAAAAGATGGAAGTAAAGGTCCAAACTTTGAATTCGGCATGGAATTGCATGCCACACAAACTGTGTTTGCTGAAGGTTGCCGCGGCTCCTTAACTAAGCAGTTATTTGATCGATACGATCTGCGCGCTGGTGTAGATTCCCAAGTCTACGGAATTGGCATAAAAGAGCTATGGGAGGTAGATCCGTCGAAACACCGTCCCGGACTAGTTACCCATACTGTCGGTTGGCCGATGGATTTGAAGACATATGGAGGGTCTTTTCAGTATCACTTTGAAGAAAATTTGGTCTCAATTGGGTTTGTCGTGGGGCTAGATTATTCGAATCCGTACCTCAGCCCATTCGAGGAAATGCAAAGATTTAAGACGCATCCCGCTATACGTGACACATTCGTCGGTGGTACACGGATATCTTATGGTGCTCGCGCCATAAGTGCTGGCGGCTTTCAATCGATTCCAAAGCTAACTTTTCCTGGAGGCTTAATTGTTGGTGACGCGGCGGGGTTTTTAAATGTCCCGAAGATTAAAGGCACACACACTGGCATGAAATCCGGTATAACTGCGGCTGAAGCGATATTTGAGGCGTTGCAAGGTGACATATCTAATCCTGTAGAAGCAAATGGATACCCCGAGAGACTCAAGCAAAGCTGGGTCTGGGATGAGCTTTATCGTGAGCGCAACATAAAGCCGTCGTTCCACTGGGGACTGGTTCCGGCAATGTTCTACTCCGCTATTGACAAGATTCTATTACGGGGGAAAGCGCCATGGACTTTACATCATCGACCAGATCATCTTTGCGTGAGACCTGCGGCTAATTGTAAACCCTTAGATTATCCGAAGCCTGACGGCCAGATTACATTCGATAAATTATCTTCGGTGTTCTTGTCCAATACGAACCACGAGGAGGAACAACCGTGCCACCTTACTTTAAAGGACGAAGCTTTGCCGGTTGCCTTAAATTTTGAAAAGTATGCGGGTTTGGAAGAGCGGTACTGCCCTGCAGGGGTGTACGAATATGTTGAGACCGAGGGCAAGATGGGCTTGCAAATCAACGCCCAAAACTGCGTTCATTGTAAAACTTGTGACATCAAGGATCCTAGCCAAAACATTACTTGGGTCACTCCAGAGGGTAGTGGTGGACCGAATTATCCCAATATGTAGCATCTTGTGTCATTTAGCGTGATTCAAGCTGGATGGAGAAGTCGTATATGCCCAATATTACTTACGTAAGTCACGCTGATGAACGAACAGTGGTAGAAGTACCGGTTGGGTGGTCGGTGATGGAGGGTGCGATCCAGAACGATGTGACAGGCATTGTTGCCGAGTGCGGTGGTGGTTGTGCGTGTGCAACTTGTCATGTATTCGTCGATCCGTTGTGGATTGATAAACTCGGTGAGCAAACCGTGATGGAGCAAGATATGTTGGAGTGTACGGCAATAGAAAGCACTGAACGGTCGCGGCTGAGTTGTCAGATTAAGGTTACATCTAATCTAGATGGTTTGATCGTCCATTTACCAGAAAATCAGAATTAGTTAATTACAGTACATCGGTATGCAGTGCGTCGTCGCGCTGCTTGGAAGTGATGCTGAGTGAAGCGATTGAGTCAGTAGGCTGAGCAGCTTTATTACCGATCCGGTGTCGAGTCATGCACAGGATTTATTCTATGGCGGATTCGCCTATCATTGTATTAGGTGCGGGGCAGGCTGGTTTGCAAGTCGCTGAATCGCTTCGTCGTGGTGGCTATGACGGATCTTTAGTTCTAATTGGCAACGAACAATCTCTGCCATATCAGCGTCCTCCCTTATCGAAACAGTATTTGAGTGAGAGTATGTCGGAGGATCGGCTGTTTTTTAGATCTTCGGATTATTACGTAAAAAAGAACATCGAGTTGGTACTAGGGGCGCAAGTGAGTGCGATTGACACAAGTGCCCGTTCATTGATTGTAGACGGGAAAACCCGCCCATATGGGAAGCTTGCGCTTACCACGGGCGCCTCTGTGAGGCAGCTTTTCGTTCCTGGCTCTGAGCATGAAGGAGTTTGTTATCTTCGAAGCGTTGACGATGCGAAATATATCCGTGCGCGGCTAAGTGTTGCTTCGCAGCGCGTGGTTGCGATTGGTGGCGGCTTTATCGGGCTTGAGGTTGCAGGATCTGCACGTGAACTCGGACACAGCGTAACAGTTATCGAAGCTCAGGATCGGCTCATGGCACGTGTCGTATCTCCTCTTGTCTCGGAATATTTTGGGGAAGTGCATCGATCTTGTGGAGTTGACATTGTCTTGAATGCGGCCGTTAATAGAATCGAACACTCGGCGGATGGTTCACTGAATGTCGTGTTGGCGGATATGCGAACTATTCCGGCCGATCTCGTTATTGTCGGAATCGGTTCTAGTCCCCGTACCGAACTTGCAGAGGCTGCTGGGCTACATTGTGATAATGGGATCGTCGTTGACGAGTTTGCCCAAACTTCCGACCCGTATGTGGTTGCGGCTGGCGATTGTACTATGCACAAGAATACTCGGCTTGGTATATTTCACCGACTCGAGTCAGTACAGAATGCGGTCGATCAAGCGAAAATTGCAGCAACGACCATGCTTGGAAATCTCAAGCCATATGATCAGGTGCCGTGGTTTTGGTCAGACCAACTTGGTGCAAAGTTACAGATGGCCGGGACATCGGACGGCTTTGACAGAACTGTAATGCGGGGTTCTCTGAAAGACGGAGAATTTTCGGTTTTTTATTTCGACGATGATGTTTTAATTGGGGTGGATTCGATAAACCGCCCGGCAGACCACGTCGTCAGTCGGAAATTGTTGGCGGCCGGCACCAATGTCTCTGATCAAATAATTGTCGACCTCGAGCAAAATTTAAAAACACTTTTATAATGAACAAAGGGGCGAAGAGTAATTGGCGAGCTAGAGCTTGCTGGTATTGCATCGCGAGGACCAATAGGACAATGGTGTGGCTTAGACCGAAAGAGGATCAATAAAAATGCCGAAGGTGATATATATCGACGTGGATGGCGAGCGCCATGAGGCCGACGTTTCGAACGGATCGTCCGTAATGGAAGGTGCAATAGCAAATGGTGTAGAGGGAATTCTAGCCATTTGCGGCGGAAGTTGTGCGTGTAGTACTTGTCATGGATATATTGATGACGCCTGGGTTGATAGGGTAGGACCACCAAATGAAATTGAAGAATCGACGTTGGAGTTGGCTTCAGATCGACGTACTGGTAGTCGCTTGACTTGTCAGATCCCAATGCGTGACGAACTGGATGGTCTTGTTGTGCACGTTGCCGATAACGATGGCTAGGGTGTGGGCAAATTGCATAGCGTTGATCTGGAGAAGACGAACTAGAAGTTAGCAATGATCACGCTACGCATACTGTGATTTAGAGATAGCCAGAGCACGGATACCGAAAGTAGCATAAAAAATTTTAACCTTACATCATTCAACGTTCATGGTTGCAATCGTACACCCAACCGAAAAAATTGGAATTGGTGCGTAAAACCAAATCTCACCTGTAGATCCTTCGGTTGCACCAGCAATCGCAATATATGTTCGAATTTCGAATCCACCTTGCCCCGCATTGATATATGTTTGTTCGTCGGTATAGCTGATTAATTTTTCGCGCCTATTATTGACGAAGTGATCGAGAAATTCACGGTCCCATGGTTCATTAATTCGACCGGAATCAGGTGTTGCGGGCCAATGTGAGATTCCTCCGGTTCCGATGATGGCGATCCGTTCGGGTCGTTCGTCGCAGGCTCGACGCAGGGCTCGGCCGAACTCATAGCAACGATCTAACGGGATCAGCGGTGGCCCCTGACAGTTAATATTTACCGGTATGACCGGTAAATCATATTCTGGAGTCAGGAAGTGTAGCGGGACCATGATCCCGTGATCAAATTTCCATTCCTGGGCGTACGAGAGGTCAATATCACGCATAATTGATCTTATGAGTTGTTCCGACAGTGCCTCGTTACCTGGTACTTGTGCATGTTTGATTCCCAACCATTGTTCATCCTCTATGGGTCCGGTATAAGAGTTCGCCATACCCATACAGATCGCGGGCATATTATCCATAAAAAAGTTAGCGAAATGTTCAGCGCCAATTATTATCAACGCATCAGGTTTGCTTTCCTCAATTGCGCGTCGAAGTCGATCGAAGCTTTCGTATAAGCTATCGCGCAGAGCTCGATCTGCACGGTCTGCACGTCCGGTTATGCCAGGTCCATGGCTACACGCTCCAGCGAAGACTAAGCTCAATTTCTAATCCCAAATAGTCGCATATAGACCCGCACGTACCGGACCGTGTTCTTTCAGCGCTCGGCGTAAGGTTGCTATGTAGTCGTTCCATTCGTAACCGCGATGAGCCGCATAGTGCATTAAGATTTGCCCATTGACTCCCATAATGTAGAGCATTCCAACATCCACTTCCCGAAGCGCAGAGATCTCTTCGGTAGTTAAATCGTATTCCGACACCAATACATCAAAATCGGTGTCAAGGCGTTTTCGAGTATGCGGTTCTCGGTTGATCAGGTATAGGAGCTTTTGGACATAATAAAGACTCATTAGTCACAATCCACTAAGTGTCGCATCCAGTTCACGCAGCAGCGAGTATAGTTCTGATAGTTTGTCTTTGCCGAATGCGGCCTCAATTTTATCGTAGTGTTGTTCCGAAGACGGTGCAATTCTATTGAATAGACGTCGACCGCTACTCGATAAAGAGATACACACGCGTCTTTGGTCCGATCGTACCGGGTGGCGTATGACTAAGCCTCGATCCCCAAGATTCTGTAATATTCTCGACAGGCTCGGAGATGATATATAGCTACGCTGAGCAAGCTCAGTGATTTCCATTTTTTCGAATTCTATCAATGCCCGTAATACTCGCCACTGTTGCTCGGTAAGACCGTATTCACGTAGCATCGGTCGAAATTGGCCCATAACGAGTTCACGTGAACTAAGAAGTGCCATTGGCAGTGAGTGTGCAAAATCCCTCATTGATAACGCATTTCTTCCGTCGGCAAATGCGCGCGGGCTAGACTTCTTCATCCATAACACCATTGATTAGTTTTCCAATGTCTGGCGATTCGATCTCGACAAGGTCACCCGGTTGAAGATACTTTGGGGGGCTAAAACGCGCACCGGCACCATTTGGTGTGCCGGTTGAAATAATATCTCCGGGTTTTAGCGGCATGAATGTCGACAGATAACTGATCAGGTACGTAAAAGGAAATACTAAGCTTGCGGTCGTATCGTTCTGGCGCTCCTCTCCATTTACATGAGTTCTAATTTGTAGATTGTTGTAATCTGAAAACTCATCTGCGCATACCATCCATGGTCCGAAAGATCCCGTGCGCTCGAAATTCTTGCCTTGGGTAACATTAAATTTAGCATGTCGAAGCCAATCGCGGATTGAACCTTCGTTGATTAACGATAGCCCGGCTATATGATCAATCGCTTTTTCTTGTGGTATTCGGCGGCCTTCACGGCCGATAACGATAGCGATTTCACCTTCGTAGTCGAGTTGAATGGATTCCGGTGGCCGGACAATGGGTTCGCGATGACCTACCAAGGAATCCCGGGTACGCATAAATACACTCGGATATTTTGGTATTCCCGAGTTGTCTGCGTATTCGGCATTTCGATTGAAGTAGTTGACACCGATACAGATAATTTTTTCCGGATCGACTATTGGCGGAAGGAAACGGATCTCATCTAAAGAGTAATCAGGGTCGGCTACGGCGATGGCTTTTCGAATAGTATCAAGTCGTTGCTGGGCTACGACTTCCCGTAACGATACAAAATCGGTACCCAAGCGGGCCGATACATCAAGCACGCCGCCGTCAATTATCGCACCAAGTGCGCTACGACCATCATATGAGAAACTCAGCAGGCGCAACTTATGCAAGGCCCTTATAGTAAGCCGGCACGTTTGAGCACGCTGTCAAGTCGTTGCTCTAGTTTCGGCGTTGCCGACATCATCGGCAGTCGATGTTCATTTTGTCGGATCAACCCAAGGCGTTTCATCATATATTTGATTGCGATCGGATTAGTGTCGAAAAATACTGCTTGATTAAGTTCTAGTAGGCGCTGGTGGTGATTCCGTGCTACGTCTAAAGCGTCACGCCATACTGCTTCGCAAATCTCGACCAATGCGTCGGGTTTAAGGTTACCGACAGCGTTCATTAATCCGCACGCACCGACCGCCATCATGGGGAAGGAGAGCTCTTCCAGTCCGACGAAGATTCGAAAATCAGAACCGAATTCCCCAATACACTCAGATACGAATCCGAGATCGTTGACTGCATGTTTCATACCGACGAAATGGGTTGATTCATCTTTGAGTGCTTTCAACGTATCTAGAGTTACGCTTACCGCTGCTCGTCCAGGTATGTGGTAGATTAGCCAGGGCAAATCGTGGCGTTGTGCGATCTCGAGGTAGTAGGCGATCATCCCACGTTGAGGTGGGCGGATGTAATAGGGGGTTACGATTAACAATGCGTCGGCCCCTGCCTTGACTGCGTGATCGGTAAGGAGTTTCGTCTCCGCAAGTGATTGGGATCCCGTCGCTGCGTATACCGGTACACGGCGATTAGCGGCTTCAATTGCGATATCAACGAGACGATTTCTTTCCGCCACTGTAAGGGTCGAGGGTTCAGCCGTGGTACCGTTTACCAAGATTCCGTGTGAACCATTCTCAATTTGGAACGACACCAAGTCAGCATAGGTAGCGTAATCAACAGCATCGTCAACGATCGGGGTGATGATCGGCGGTACCGAACCGCGCAGATGTCCAACTTCCAATCCCATCCAAGGTTCCTCACGCGCCGGCTTTTGCATCGCGGGCTAAAAAATATACTTAACATGTTAAGCGTTTTGCATTACCCTGGCAATTTTTTCCTGAACTCCACTTGAGAAGGTCGTAGAGTAATGCCGCATTTCATCGTCGAATATTCTGCCAATTTGGAATTGGTAGTAGATATCGAAGCACTCGTAACTGAGGTGCATGATGCAGCGATTGAGACCGGCATCTTTCCTCTGGAAGGCACTCGGACTCGCGCAGTGCGCCGGGATAATTATAGGATAGCGGACGGTCACCCTGAGAATGCCTTTGTGCATATTTTTGCGAAAATTGGTCAGGGACGAGCGGCTGAAATTCGACAGAAGGCGGGCCAGGGGATCTTTAACGCCACACGCGAATTTCTGCGTCCTTATTTTGAGTCGCACCCGTTGGCACTGTCTTTTGAAATGCAAGAGATCGACTCGGGGACAAGTTTCAAATCGAACAATTTATCTGAATGGATCGAGCGTCGTGCAAGGACATGAGCGCTAGTAGAGAGCAGAATCTGCAGCGCGCCGCAGCATTTCTCAAACGATTTCAATCGGAGCCATTACCCCACTTTATTGATGGTGCTCACGTGTTAGGTAACAGTGGGGCTGTTTTCGATAATATTACTCCTGTCGACAACAGTAGCCTAGGAAAAGTCAGTGCGGGAAGCCAGACGGATGTTGATCTCGCGTCGCGCGCGGCAAATGACGCTTTTGATAGTTGGCGTAACGTTTCAGCTAAAGAGCGAAAACAGTTGCTCAATCAGATCGCCGATGCAATTGTCGAACGAAAAGACGAAATTGCGTTGATTGAGAGTATGGACACCGGGCAGCCGATTCGCTACATGAGAAAAGCGGCCTTGCGCGGTGCGGAGAATTTCAGGTTCTTTGCCGATCGGGTGCTGTCTGCTCGGGATGGGCTGGCGCTGCCGGCGGAGGAACATCTGAATTACACTCTACGTCAACCAATCGGACCGGTAGCAGTGATCACACCTTGGAATACACCATTCATGCTCTCGACCTGGAAGATTGCTCCTGCGCTAGCTGCAGGTTGTACGGTTGTTCATAAACCGGCTGAATGGAGTCCTCTGACTGCAGCCATATTGGTAGAGATATGTTTCGGTGCAGGCCTCCCGAGCGGTGTCCTAAATACTGTGCACGGAACCGGTGAACTGACCGGGAAGGCCCTAACCGAGCATCCCGCGATCAAGGGTGTTGCATTCGTTGGCGAATCTAGCACAGGTGCCCAGATCATGCGCCAAGGGGCACCTAGTTTAAAACGCTTGCACGCCGAACTAGGTGGCAAAAACCCCGTTATAGTTTTCGCAGACGCAGACTTAGATCGTGCGCTCGACGCAGTCGTATTTATGATTTACAGCCTCAATGGTGAACGCTGTACGTCTTCCAGTCGTGTACTAATTCAGGCACCCATATACGATGAGTTCACAGCGGCGATCCGAGACCGGGCGGAGAAACTGAAGATAGGGCATCCTTTAGATCCTAGCGTCGAGATTGGTCCGCTAATTCATCCAGATCATATGGATAAAGTCACAAACTATTTCGATATTGGCCGAGCTGAGGGAGCGACTGTTACTACTGGAGCACAAAAATGGCCTGCCGACGCCCGGGGAAACTATGTTGAACCGACCTTATTTACGCATGCTAGCCAGAATATGCGTATTGCGAGCGAAGAAATTTTTGGTCCGGTACTGACCGCAATTCCCTTTAACGATGACAGCGAGGCGCTAACGATTGCAAATGGTTCCCCATATGGATTAGCAGCCTATCTTTGGACCAATGATATTGGTCGAGGCCATCGGTTTGCACGTGAATTAGATGCTGGGATGATTTGGGTGAACTCCGAAAACAAAAGACATCTCCCGGCGCCTTTCGGTGGGATGAAAGAGAGTGGTATTGGACGTGATGGTGGTGACTATAGTTTCGATTTTTATATGGAAACTAAAAATGTCTGTGTCGCACTTGGTGGGCATGACATTCCTCAGCTTGGATCTTCCTAATAATGGTTACTCAGTCCTATCTAACAACTCCTGAACACGATCAACGTATTCGTCCTTGTTGTAAAGCCCAAAATAGCTTGACGCCATAGTACTGGGAGGACCGAAGAAAAATCGCTCATAGAGGGCCTGGCGGCCACCAAAACCTGAAACGGCGACGTCGTGCGCAAGTCGAAAAAGCGCGATGCGACCCCTACTATCTAGGTGCGCGAGCTGCAAATATTGCTCTATATCAAGTTTGAGCTCGTTTTCTAGGTCTGCTTCACACGGGGTCGCCATCAGCGAGCTCGATCCCAACAACTGGACAAGTTCAATTAGCCGCGGGTATAGCTTCGGAAATAAATTTCTTGCCGTATCAAGCGGCCGGCGCAGTGGTACATGGATCCCCCACTGGTCTTCTTCTGCTTGATTTTCTGCGCTATAAACAAATGCTCGCATCGTTTCTGCGATCCACATTGCCTCGGCAATTTGTCCTTGAACAATCATATCCTTGTCTCGTTCGCTTACCCGAGTCATTGCGCAAAGTAGACCAACTATGAACTCTGCCTTTGCTAAATTTTTACATACAACTTGGTGCATCATATGAACTACTGCGTTAGTTTCAGCGTATGCGCGATTACACAAGTGAGGGCTATCATATAAAAATACGCGTTCCCACGGGACCAAGACCTCATCGAATATTACGATGCAATCCATTTCCTCGAATCGCCCTGATAAGGGAGCATCAAACAAGGATTTGCCGCGATCATAGCTGTCGCGGCAGATGTACTTCATGCCTTTGGTATCGTTTGGAAGAGCGAAAGCGAGCGCATAGGGTTTCATGTCCGGCGCTGCCCTTAATACCGTCGACGGAAATACGGCAATCTCATCTGATAGTGGGCCAAGGGTCGCTAGTAATCTAGCGCCTGAGACGATCAGGCCATCGTCGCGTTCTTTTACTACGCGTAATGCAACCTCAGGGCTAGCCAGACCCTGTGCCGTGAGGTGCCGATTTACTTGGGGGTTGATTAGGGTGTGTGTTAGTACGAGGTCGTGTTTACGTATCAAGCTGTAATAGTCGCGGACGTTATCCGCGAATTGTGAGCGGCATTCAGCGAAATATTCTGCTGCGCCATCGAATGCCATGAATGAGCAATTGAGATAGTCTGGCGTTCTTCCCATCATCCCGTTAGACCATTTGGCCCAGTCATAAAATGCGGCGCCACGTTGCACGACGTCGGCCATTGATTTTGGTTGGAGGAACGACATTGCGTAACGTTCTTCGCTGTTCGCTTCAGAGTAGCTCAGCTGGACAGAAAGTGTCTTATCGTGTTGGCGGTCCAATAACGAGGCCATTGAAGTTGCGCCCCGCTTTAGTTTGGGGTGGGCGGTGACGTCTGCGACGCGGCTACCTTCGAGCCATACTTCTCGACCATCGCGAAGTCGATTTAGGTAGTCATTGCCTGTACATATCCCCATAGTTTCGGCCTCCGTATTTTAATTGTTTTGGGCCGCTTTATTCCTTGCAGCTGCCGAGCGGTTAATTTGATCCATCGCTTCGAACAACGAATGCCATAACGACGGTGAGACCGAGGCCTCAAGCACGTTATAAATTTCATCGATACGTGGTCGAACTGCATGTTCCAGTTCTTTCCCACTACGAGTGACTAAAATATGAACGACTCGGCGATCGGTCTTTGAGCGGCGACGTTCGACTAAGCCATTACGGGCTAACCGGTCAACGATGCCTACTAAGCTGGGTGAAGATATCAAGGTGGCCTCGGCGAGCGCCAACAAACTTTGGCTATCGGTTTCCCACAGCACACGCAGGACACGCCATTGTTGTTCGGTGATCCCGAATTCTTGATAGATTTGTCGAAATGCGGGAAGAACACAATCGAGTGTGCGATAAAGCATCATCGGGAGTGATCTTTGAAAGTCATTCATATATTAGTTATTAATATATTAATAATAATTTATTCTACCAAGCTCCGGCTTATTTTTATAGGTTAAATCGATGCTGACGGCATTGCATTAGAATAGTGAACGGGAAATTGCCCTTAGATGGCTGAGGGAATGGGCGAAGAGGGGTTCTGTCCGCACTTTCCATATGTCCTCTGTTCATCGGGTAGTTTATTCTTACGTTACCAAGAGGAATGAGTGG
>CAYFFH010000034.1:0-16084 GCA_964342175.1 uncultured Enterobacteriaceae bacterium
ATTAGGTAAAACCAACATGGACGAATTTGCGATGGGTTCGTCGAACGAGACCAGCTATTTTGGACCCGTAATTAATCCATGGAGGGAAGAAACCGTCCCAGGAGGTTCCTCCGGGGGATCAGCAACAGCTGTTGCAGCTCGGTTAGCACCGTGTGCCACTGGCACTGACACCGGTGGTTCGATTCGCCAACCATCAGCCTTGTGTGGAATTAGTGGACTCAAACCAACTTATGGCCGCGTTTCGCGTTTTGGCCTAATTGCATTTGCTTCCAGCCTAGATCAAGCCGGCCCCATGGCAACAACTGCGGAAGATCTAGCTTTAATGCTAAACGTTATGGCTGGCTTCGACAAAAAAGACTCAACGTCGATCGACCGACCGACCGAGGATTATACAAGAACACTCAACGATCCAATCAACGGCTTGCGTGTCGGTATACCGCAACAGTACTTCAGTTCCGAATTAGACGCCGACGTTGCCGCACCTATACGTACCGCAATATCGGAGCTGGAGAAAATGGGGGCCACCTGCATTGATTTAGATCTCAAGCACATGCATCTATCGATCCCAGCGTACTATGTGATCTCATCGGCAGAATGTTCATCAAATCTGTCGCGGTATGATGGTGTACGTTTTGGTCATCGATGTAGTGAGCCACGCAACCTCGATGACCTATATTGTCGTTCCAGAAGCGAGGGGTTTGGCGCTGAAACTCAAAGGCGTATCCTAATCGGGACATATGCCCTATCGTCGGGTTACTACGACGCCTATTACCGAAAAGCGCAAAAGATAAGGCGGTTGATCAGAGACGAATTTCAGAACGCTTTCGCGAATATCGACGCTATCCTTGGTCCTACTTCGCCGTCCGCGGCGTTTGAAATCGGGCAAAAGTTAGACGACCCCATCACAATGTATTTATCTGATATCTATACGACCGCAGTTAATCTTGCTGGACTACCGGCAGTTTCTATACCTGCAGGGTTTGCCGAAGGACTGCCGGTTGGGATGCAGCTGATCGGAAATTACTTTGCCGAGGCTAAACTGCTTCAAATCGCGCATCAGTATCAAAGCACCACTGATTGGCACCGACTTTCACCACCTATGCAGAGCGGCGTCGATTAAAATGGAATGGGAAGCTGTAATAGGGCTCGAAATTCACGCTCAACTCGCCACAGCAAGTAAAATTTTTTCCGCCACATCAACCGCGTACGGCGCTGAACCCAACACGCAAGCCTCCGCAGTAGACCTAGGCTTACCAGGCGTTCTCCCCGTGCTAAATGAGAAAGTGGTTGAAATGGCCGTGTTGTTTGGACTCGCAGTCGGCGCGAAAATCGCAAACTCGTCCATATTCGCACGCAAAAATTATTTCTACCCAGATCTGCCAAAAGGCTACCAAATTAGTCAATACGACGAACCAATAGTCACAGGTGGTTGCATAGAAATCCAACTGCAAAATGGCAAGCTAAAGATTATTAATCTCACGCGAGCTCACCTTGAAGAAGATGCAGGTAAATCAGTTCACGAAGGTTTTGACAGTTCGACTGGAATCGATCTTAATCGTGCCGGAACGCCCCTCTTGGAAATCGTGTCAGAGCCACAGATGCATTCAGCCGCAGAGGCCGTCTTGTATATGCGTGCCATGCGTCGATTAGTGCGCTATCTCGAGATCTGCGACGGGAATATGCAGGAAGGTTCATTACGATGCGACGCAAACGTTTCAGTTCGAAAAACCGGCGATTTGACTCTCGGTACACGAACGGAAATCAAAAATTTGAATTCGTTTCGATTCGTAGAACATGCGATTCAATTCGAGATAGATCGCCAAATCGAGATCATCGAAAGCGGTGGCAACGTGAAGCAGGAAACAATGCTATACGATGCTGATCGGCAGGAAACCCGCGCGATGAGGAGCAAGGAAGACGCGCACGATTATCGTTACTTCTCAGACCCAGACCTGTTACCAATAAAGATCACAGATGACTATATTCGAACGACGGCTGCTGCGCTTCCAGAACTACCAGTGCAAAAACGGAAACGCTTTGTTGAGGAATTCAAATTAACGCCTCAAGACGCTGATGTTTTATGTGAAGACCGCGCAGTCGCAAGTTATTTTGAAGCAGCCGCCGGAGAATCGATGGGTAATGCGCGACTATGCGCAAATTGGATTACAGGAGAGCTATTTGCCGCTATTAATGCATCCAATCTCCATATCGCGGCATCGCCAATCGCACCCAAAGCCCTTGGGATCCTCGTATCTCGAATAGCAGACGATACAATATCAGGGAAAATTGCTAAACAAATCTTTGAAGAAATGTGGAAGACAGGCCTGCAACCGGACGAGCTAATTGTCGAAAAGGGCTTACAGCAAGTTACGGACGACTCAGTAATCTCAGACCTCGTCGACAAAGTATTAAAAGACAATCCCGATCAAATTGGACAATATCGAGCGGGGAAAAGTAAGATATTTGGGTTTCTGGTAGGTCAAGTCATGAAGCTTTCGAATGGGAAGGCCAATCCAAAACAAGTCAACGATATACTCAAAAAACGTTTAAATAGGGAGATTAACTAGCGGTAGATCAAAAAAATCCGGCCATTAATCTCCAGTTTATTTTCGTCTACTCACAATGCAACCAATTTATTCCTCCTCTTCCTCCGACGCCGGTCGATCCATTAACTCCACTATCGCCATCGGCGCGCTGTCACCCGGGCGGAATCCAGTCTTCAGAATTCGTAGATAACCTCCGGGTCGGTCAAGATAGCGAGGACCAAGCTCGGTGAAAAGCTTATTCACCGCAAAGTCATCACGTAAGCGTGAGAACGCTAACCGTCTTTTCGCCACCGAATCCGACTTCGCCATCGTGATAAGCGGCTCTGCTGTACGCCGTAACTCCTTGGCTTTAGGTAAAGTGGTGCGGATCAATTCGTGGCGAAAAAGCGACACCGTCATATTTCTAAACATCGCTTTACGATGTGAGCTATTACGGTTCAATCGCCGCCCGCTGTGACCGTGTCTCATGGAATTAGCCTTGCTTAATTATATGTGAACTTAAATTTAAGGATTATCGGTGCCGTATAGGCCTAATGGCGGCCAGTTTTCTAAACTCGTCCCAAGAGAGAGGCCACGTGCCGCCAATACGTCCTTAATCTCCGTTAGCGACTTTTTCCCCAAATTAGGAGTCTTTAGTAATTCCACTTCCGTACGTTGGACAAGATCGCCGATGTAAAAAATACTTTCGGCTTTCAAGCAGTTTGCTGAACGCACCGTAAGCTCTAAATCATCTATTGAGCGGAGCAGGATCGGATCTATCTCAACTTCTTCCTTTTGTTCTGGCTCCGATTGTTCTTCACTACTAAGGTCAACGAAAATAGCGAGTTGACTTCTCAGAATTCCGGCCGCGTCGCGCACCGCCCGTTCCGGATCAATCGTGCCATTGGTTTCGATAGTAATGATTAGCTTATCGAGGTCAGTTTGCTGCTCGACTCGGGCGCTTTGTACCTCATAGGCAACACGTCGGACAGGGCTAAAAGAAGCATCTAACTTCAAGCGACCTATTGCTTGATCGGGTTCCTCACCCTGTTCTCTGGTAGTCGCAGGCCGATAACCTCGTCCGCGTGCAACCTTTAAGGTCATATTCAATTCGCCGTTCTCACCCAAACTCGCAATGTGATAATCAGGATCCACGATTTCGACATCGTGATCCAGTACGATATCACCCGCCACCACGACCCCGGGCCCACGTTTATTTAAGGTGACAGTAGCCTCTTCGCGTGCATGCACATTTATCGCAAGGCCCTTTAGATTAAGTAAGATATCGGTCACATCTTCCTGCACACCTTCAATCGTCGTATATTCGTGTAATACGTTTTCTATTTCGGCTTCCACGATGGCACTACCAGTTATCGACGACAACAATACCCGCCTTAGTGCGTTCCCCAATGTATGTCCGAAACCGCGATTCAGCGGTTCAAGCGTAATCTTCGCGGTTTTTATATTAACCGGACTAACGTCGACGATGTTTGGCTTCAACATTTCGCTTGCTGCTGCGGCCATTGTACTTTCTCCTCTTGTTGCCCTACTTGGAGTACAACTCCACGACTAGGGATTCATTAATATCGGCAGGTAAGTCATCGCGCTCTGGCGCCCCTTTAAACAGACCTTCCATTTTTTTGGAGTCAACTTCCAGCCATTCCGGCAAGCCTAGCTGTTCGGCAATTGCTAGCGAATCTTGGATCCGTACCTGCTGGCGAGATTTTTCCCTCACCGCGATAATGTCTTTTGGATTCACCTGGTAGGACGGGATATTTACACTTTTTCCATTTACTGTAATTGCTTTATGGCTCACCAATTGTCTAGCTTCAGAGCGTGTGCAGCCAAAACCCATCCGGTATACGACGTTGTCTAGGCGTTGCTCAAGCAATCGCAGTAGATTTTCTCCGGTAGCACCTTTCCGTTTTGCGGCTTCCTTATAATAATTTCTAAACTGTTTTTCTAAAATGCCATACATGTAACGCAATTTCTGTTTCTCACGTAGCTGTAACGCATAATCTGATTGACGACGCCCACGGCTATCACCATGCTGCCCCGGCGGTTTCTCCAATTGACATTTAGATTCAACCGGTCGCGCGCGACTCTTAAGAAAAAGATCTACGCCTTGTCTTCGGCTAAGTTTACATTTAGGTCCAATATATCTTGCCATTACAAATCCCCGTTCCTAAACCCTGCGTTTCTTTGGCGGACGACAACCGTTGTGCGGGATCGGTGTAACATCGGTAATATTAGTGATCTTGAATCCAGCGGCGTTCAATGCACGCACAGCAGACTCGCGACCTGGTCCGGGACCTTTGACGAAAACATCGAGGTTCTGCATTCCAAAATCATCCATTACCGAACTTAGCCGCTCTGCCGCCACCTGGGCTGCGAAGGGAGTGCTTTTTCGAGATCCGCGAAACCCGCTACCGCCAGCCGTCGCCCAACCAAGTGCATTGCCCTGCCGATCAGTAATAGTGATGATAGTGTTGTTAAACGAAGCGTGAATGTGCGCGACACCATCTACTACAGTTGTTTTAGTGCGCTTCTTTGTACGAGCGGTCAAAGTTGCCATAAAATTATCCCAGTTACTTCCTTATCATCCGCCGAGGACCTTTTCGAGTCCTAGCATTCGTTTGAGTTTGCTGACCCCGAGTTGGTAAGCCACGCCGATGTCGAATCCCGCGATAGCATCCAAGATCCATTAAACGTTTAACGTTCATCGCGATCTCCCGTCGGAGGTCGCCCTCAATACTGTGCTTAGACACCAAACTTCGAATCGACTCTAATTCCTCTTCCGTCAAGTCCTTTATCATTACGTGCTGCGTAACACCGGCCTCTTCGCAAATCTTACGCGCTAAAGTACGACCAATTCCATATATCTCCTGAAGAGCGATAACAGTATGTTTCCTGTCTGAAATATTTACTCCTGCAACACGCGCCATATTATTGTCCTCGTAAAACTCTCTAATTAACCTTGGCGTTGTTTATGCCGAGGATCTTTGCAAATTACTCGGACCACACCCTTTCGCCTAATAACGCGACAATTGCGACAGATCCGCTTGACTGATGCTCGAATTTTCACGTTCTTTCCCTCTTGGTAATTTACCGTCGGCCGTAGCCTTTTAAATTCGCCTTCTTCAGAAGGCCTTCATATTGGTGAGACATCAAATGAGCTTGGACTTGGGCCATAAAATCCATGACTACTACGACGATAATCAGCAGTGAGGTCCCACCAAAATAAAATGGAACGTTAAACTTTAGTATTAAAAATTCAGGCAAGAGACAGACGGACGTGATGTAAATCGCGCCCGCAACCGTAAGACGGGTCATGACCCCATCGATATATCGTGTGGTCTGTTCACCCGGTCGAATACCCGGGATGAAAGCGCCAGATTTCTTTAAATTTTCTGCAGTTTCCTTAGGGTTAAACACTAATGCCGTGTAGAAAAAGCAGAAAAATATTATCGCTGCAGCATAAAAAATGACATACAGTGGCTGACCTGGCGATAGGGTGCTGGCGAGATCACGCATCCAACCCATCCCGTCCATGTTACCAAACCAACCACCAATCGTAGCGGGAAATAAGATAATACTTGAAGCAAATATTGGCGGAATAACACCAGACATGTTCAGCTTGAGCGGTAAATGGCTCGATTGTCCACTGTACTGATTGCGCTGCTTCGCGTAGTTAACTGTTATGCGTCTTTGCCCACGTTCTACGAATACGACAAACGCGGTGACAAGAATCGCCAAGGCAAACAGGGCGAGAACCATAATAATGGACAGCTCACCAGTTCTCGATAGCTCCAATGTGCCCCCGATCGCCGAGGGCAAACCGGCTACGATACCGGCAAATATAATCATCGATATGCCATTTCCAATCCCGCGTTCTGTTACCTGTTCACCAAGCCACATTAAAAACAATGTACCTGTCACGAGCGTCGTTACACAGGTGATCCTGAAAGGAAGCCCCGGATCGATCACTAACTGCAACCCAGCGGCTGACTGACCTTCCAACATCATTGCAACCCCGAGAGATTGGAACAGCGCCAGGGCGACAGTGCCGTAACGAGTATACTGTGTAATTTTTCGTCGCCCAGACTCCCCTTCTTTTTTTAATTGCTCAAGCTTCGGATGCACGACCGTTAACAATTGCATGATAATTGAGGCTGAGATGTACGGCATGATACCTAGGGCTACAACCGAGAATCGCTCTAACGCGCCTCCAGAAAACATGTTGAACATGTCCAGGATCGTGCCACGTTGTTGATCAAACAAGGCGATCAAAGCACTTGGGTTGATGCCCGGAACTGGGATATGGGTACAAATACGAAAAACAATTAGTGCCCCTAATAGAAAAAAAATCCGTTGGCGCAGCTCCGTCAGCTTCCCCAGTCCAGGAAGGCCACCCGGTATATTTCGATTCGCGGTAGCCATCTTAATCTTCGACGCTGCCCCCAGCATTTTTGATTGCTTCGCGCGCGCCCTTCGTTACACCGAGACCCCTAATTTTTACCGCCTTCTCTAGCGAGCCCGACAAAATTATCTTGACAGTTTTTATATCATTACGCAGCAATCCCGCTGTTTTTAACGCCGCCAGATCTATTATTTCGCTTTCGATACTGTTCAGTTCATGCAACCGAATCTCATCTGAAAAGACTCCTATTCGCGATCTAAAACCGCCCTTTGGCAGCCGTCGCTGCAACGGCATTTGTCCACCCTCGAAGCCAACTTTATGATACCCTCCGGAACGCGAACGCTGTCCCTTATGGCCACGCCCTGCTGTCTTACCGGTTCCAGATCCTGCACCACGACCGACTCGTTTGCGCAGTTTTTTTGCGCCGTTTGCAGGCTTTATTGTGTTCAAATACATCAAGCTTCCTCAATATTCAGCAGATACGACACTTTGTTAATCATTCCCCGATTTTCAACAGTGTCATCGACCTCAACTGTCTGACGGATTCGACGCAAGCCAAGTCCAATAACACACGCCTTGTGCGATTCAAGGCGACCATGGACGCCACGCCTCAGAGTTATCTTAATCTTACGCATAGCCTTACCCTCGGATTTCCTCTACCGACTTACCTCGCTTAGCCGCCATATTCTCCGGCGAAGACATGTTCTTAAGACCGTTGATGGTCGCTCGCACGACATTTACAGGGTTTGTTGTGCCAATGCATTTGGCCAACACATTATGGATTCCAACCACTTCGAAAACTGCACGCATCGGGCCTCCAGCAATAATTCCGGTTCCTTGCGAGGCGGGTTGCATGTAAACTTTTGCCGCCCCATGCTCACCGACGATCGCGTACTGCAACGTATCTTCGGCCAATGCTACCGTTTCCATATTACGGCGCGCATTTTCCATCGCCTTTTGAATAGCGACGGGTACTTCGCGCGCCTTCCCGCGTCCCAGTCCGACACGGCCGGCACCATCTCCGACAACAGTCAGGGCGGTAAAACCGAAAATTCGACCGCCCTTAACAACTTTCGCTACCCGATTAACGGCTACGAGTTTCTCAAACAAACCTTCTTGGTTTTGCTGCGTACCTGAAGCGAAAGCCATATCAATCTAACTCCTAGAATTTGAGGCCATTTTCTCGAGCTGCCTCTGCCAACGCCTTCACGCGGCCGTGATACTTAAACCCTGCGCGGTCGAACGCAACTTCTTCTACTCCTGCTGCACGCGCTCGTTCGGCGATGGTTTTGCCAACGATCGCTGCAGCTTCTACGTTTCCGCCAGTCGTAATCAAAGCTCTCAGTTCCTTATCAAGTGTAGACGCGCTCGCTAAAACTACTCCCCCATCCGTTGAGATGACCTGCGCATAAATATGCCTAGGTGTCCTGTTAACACACAAGCGGGTCGCCCGCAGATACTTAATGTGGCTGCGAGTCTTTCTAGCCCGTCGCAGCCTTGACAGCTTCTTATTCATGACTATTAACTCTTCTTAGCTTCCTTGCGCACGATAACTTCATCCGTATACTTTACGCCCTTGCCCTTATATGGCTCGGGTTTCCTATAAGCGCGAATATTTGCAGCCACCTGGCCAACTCGTTGTTTATCCATTCCTTTAATTACAACTTCCGTTTGAGTCGGCGCCTCGATGGTTACGTCGTCTGGAATATGGAAGTTAATTGGATGCGAGTAACCGAGTGATAAACTCAACACCTTCCCCTTGATCTGCGCACGATAGCCAACTCCGACGATTTCAAGCTTACGCTCAAAACCTTTCGACACACCGACCACCATATTATTCAGGAGTGCGCGTGAGGTACCGGACATCGCTACCGAAAATTTTGTTTCATTAAGCGCCTTTACTTGTAGTGCGCCGCTGTTTATCGCAACGCCAACTTCTTCGTGGAGTTCCCCATCCATAGTCCCCATCGTCCCTTTAACAGTTACTTTTCGCCCGTTAATCTGGACGTCAACTGCTTCCGGAATTTCGATAGGTGCATTTCCGATGCGCGACATATTCCTAATTCCTCAATTTAATTCTAGTAGACCGAGCACAGCACTTCGCCGCCAATTCCCTGGGCACGCGCTTCCCTGTCAGTCATTAACCCGCGTGAGGTCGATACTATGGCAATCCCGAGCCCACCAACTACAGTCGGAATTTCATCTTTCCCTCGGTAGATCCGTAAACTAGGCCTACTGATACGCTGCATATGTTCGATTACCGGCCGACCCTCAAAATATTTAAGTTCAATCACGATTGTTGGGTGACCATCGCCGTCGACCGTTTTAAAGTCAACAATAAAACCCTCATCCTTCAATACCCTAGCAATCGCCAGTTTTCTTTTTGATGCAGGAATAGATACATCCTGTCGGGCTCTAGCTTGCGCGTTTCGGATTCGAGTAAACATGTCAGCAATCGGGTCTTGCATTGTCATTTTAATAAATCTCTCGCTAAGCTGCAGTTATCGTTTTACCAACTAGCCTTGACCAACCCTGGCACGTGTCCTTCCATAGCCAGTCGACGCAATTCGTTTCGGGCTAAGCCGAATTTACGGTAATAGCCGTGCGGCCTTCCCGTCAATCGGCATCGGTTTCGACCACGCGCAGGACTCGAATCTCGTGGTAGTTTTTGTAGTTTTATCCTTGCCGCGTCACGCTCTTCCATTGAGAGATTTAAGTTCGCCGCCGCTGCTTTGAGTGCAGCGCGCTTGGCAGCAAAACGCTCGGCGAGCAGCGTGCGTTTGCGCTCACGATTTACCATCGATTTCTTTGCCATAAAATAATGCCCTAGGTTCTCAGTGGGAATCTGAATGCTTGTAGTAACGCTCGACCTTCGTCATCATTTTTTGCACTAGTCGTAATGCAAATATCCATACCTCTAATCGCGTCAATTTTGTCGTAATCAATTTCAGGAAAAATTATTTGCTCACGTACCCCGAGTGTATAGTTGCCGCGGCCATCAAACGCACGGTCACTAAATCCACGGAAATCACGGATACGCGGTATCGCGACATTAATTAGTCGGTCCAGAAATTCATACATGCGACTACGTCTCAGTGTAACTTTCGCGCCGATCGGCCATCCATCACGGATTTTGAAACCGGCAATCGACTTTCTAGACAGGCAAACTACCGGTTTTTGACCAGCGATGAGTTCTAAGTCATTCAAAGCATACGCCATAACTTTCTTATCTGTCGTCGCCTCACCTAAGCCCATATTGAGTGTGACTTTCGTAACTCTTGGAACCTGCATCAAGCTCTTACACTCCAGCTTTTTCTGCAGTTGGAGTGCCAACTTTTCACGAAATTCAGTTTCTAATCTTGCCATCTTCTTTACCACGACATCTAAATGTCGACCACCTCGTTGTTCGATTTAAAGAAGCGGACCTTGCGACCATCTTCTAGCGTTTTTACGCCAACACGATCTGGCTTTTGCGTGACCGGATTAAACAACGCAACATTCGATATAGGTATAGGCGCTTCTTTTTCGAGGATCCCACCCGCTATATTTGCCTGAGGGTTAGGCTTGGTGTGCCGCTTGACGAGATGCACACCCTCGACGATCACCCGGTCGTCATCCAAAACACGCAGTACGGCACCGCGCTTACCTTTGTCGCGTCCAGCTAGCACGGCAATTTCGTCGCCCTTTCTAATCTTCTTCATCGAAAATCTCTAGCTCTTACAGAACTTCTGGGGCCAAGGACACGATGCGCATAAAGCTCTCACCTCTGAGTTCGCGCGTCACAGGCCCAAAAATACGAGTACCAATTGGTTGCAGCTGCTTATCCAGTAACACTGCGGCATTACCATCGAACCGAATCAAAGATCCATCCGGGCGTCGGACCCCCTTACGTGTCCTCACAACGACCGCATCAAACACCTCACCCTTTTTTACTTTCCCACGGGGGATGGCTTCTTTAACCGTAACCTTAATAACGTCGCCAATATTTGCGTAGCGGCGGCGCGAGCCACCCAACACTTTGATACACATCAAGCGACGTGCACCGCTGTTGTCTGCTGCATCAAGCATTGATTGCATTTGTATCATTCCGGTCTCCGATCCCTGTTCTTATCACGATGCTTTTTTAAATCTCAGGTGCGCGCTGCAACACTTTCTGCAATCGCCACGATTTTCTTTTCGAGAGCGGCCGACACTCTTCTATCTCCACGACATCACCCTCATTACACTCGTTATTTTCATCGTGTGCTAATAACTTGGTAGAGCGACGAATATATTTCTTGTATAGCGGATGTTCGACCTGACGCTCTACCACTACCGAAATTGTTTTCTCCATTCGATTGCTCACGACTTCGCCAACGAGCGTCCGCGCCAAGATCTCTTGATCACTCATGCTGCGTCACCTATTTTTCTCACTAAGGATCAATTTAATTCGCGCGATATCACGACGGACTTCACCAAAATCACTAGATCTCGGTGGTTGCCCCGACCCGGCCTGCATCCGCAGATTAAATTGTTCGCGTCGTTTCTCGAGTAGCAAATCATGCAATTGCTCACCGGTTTTTTCGCGTAGTTCTCTCGCCTTCATTACATTAACTTCCGGGATGCGAACGATGTTCTAATAGGAAGCTTCGCGCCGGCTAAGCGGAATGCTTCGCGGGCAAGCTCTTCGGTAACACCTTCCATCTCATACAAAACGGTACCTGGTTTTATCTGGGCCACCCAATATTCGACATTTCCTTTGCCCTTCCCTTGACGAACTTCAAGTGGCTTTTTCGTGATGGGTTTATCCGGGAAGACGCGGATCCAGACTTTCGCCCCTCGTTTTACGTGACGAGTAATTGCACGCCTCGCGGCTTCGAGCTGACGTGCCGTCACTCGCCCTCTAGTTGTAGCCTTCAATCCATATTCGCCAAAGCTTATTTTTGCGCCCCGTAGTGCAAGTCCACGATTGCGGCCTTTTTGTTGCTTCCTAAATTTAGTAGTTTTTGGCTGTAGCACGGATTAGCTCCCGGTTGTTGTCGCGTCGGTTGCTTCTTCTTCAGATGCTTCTGAATGCGTAATTACTTCACCTTTAAATATCCAGACCTTTACACCGATTACGCCATACGTGGTGTTGGCTTCGGCTATTCCATAGTCAATATCTGCACGTAGGGTGTGCAGTGGGACCCGCCCTTCCCGGTACCATTCAGATCGGGCAATCTCCGCACCGTTTAATCTTCCAGCTACATTGATTTTGATGCCTTGGGCGCCTAAGCGCATCGAGTTCGAAACTGCTCGTTTCATCGCACGCCGAAACATTATTCGGCGCTCAAGTTGTTGGGCTACGGACTCAGCTACAAGGTAAGCATCCAATTCAGGTTTACGTATTTCTTCAACGCTGATATGTGCTGGAATACCCATAAGTTGAGAGACCTGTTTCCGCAAAGATTCAATATCCTCGCCCTTCTTTCCAATCACGATACCAGGACGCGCTGTATGAACGACAATACGGGCATTATTGGCAGGGCGTTCGATCTGAATCCTACTCACAGATGCGTGCGCGAGTTTCTTTTTCAAAAACTCGCGGATCTCAATATCTGCATTTAGATAATTCGCGTAGTTCTTCGAATCAGCATACCACGTAGACGTCCAATCCTTAACGACGCCAAGCCGGAACCCATATGGATGTACTTTTTGCCCCATCGCTACTGCTCCGTTTCCGAGACAGCCACGGTTACATGGCTCATCCTTTTCAATATTTTATTCGCCCGGCCTCTCGCTCGCGGGCGCCACCGTTTCATCGTCGTTGCTTCATCGATCATAATTTCACTGATTCTTAATTCGTCAATGTCTGCTGCATCGTTGTGTTCCGCGTTTGCTATTGCTGACTCCAAAACCTTCTTGATGATCTGAGCCGCCTTCTTATTACTGAAAGTCAGTAAATTTATGGCTCTATCAACCGGCATTCCGCGGATCTGGTCGGCAACTAACCGCATTTTCTGAGGAGAAATTCGTGCGTTCTTAAGTTTCGCCGACGTAGTCATTTTTGCGTCCCGCTATTTTACTTTCCGGTCTGCGACATGACCGCGGAATGTTCGAGTTGGTGCAAATTCACCGAGCTTATGTCCGACCATATTCTCACTTATGTACACAGGCATATGTTGTCTACCGTTATGGACCGAGATCGTAAGCCCAACCATATCCGGGACTATCATTGACCGGCGCGACCAAGTTTTAATCGGCCGCTTGTCGTTATTCGCACGTGAAACATCCACCTTGCTTTGCAAGTGATGGTCAATGAAAGGCCCTTTCTTAATAGAACGTGGCATATTGTTCTCCGCAACTAGCGTTTATTGCGTCGACGAACGATAGATTTGTCCGTACGCTTATTAGTTCGTGTCTTATGACCCTTCGTTGGCTGCCCCCAAGGACTAACCGGGTGACGCCCACCTGAAGTTCGACCCTCGCCACCACCATGTGGATGATCGACTGGATTCATTGCAACACCGCGTACTGTCGGACGCACACCACGCCACCGCTTAGCACCTGCTTTTCCTAAAGATCGCAAGGAATGTTCTGAGTTTCCGACTTCACCGATCGTCGCGCGGCAATCAGTCGATACTTTACGCATTTCTCCAGACCGCAAGCGCAATGTCGCAGAGCTTCCTTCACGCGCAACGTACTGAATTCCGACGCCCGCACTGCGTCCTAGTTGTGCTCCCTTTTTGGGTTGAAGTTCGACACAGTGAACAATGGTACCCACCGGAATATTGCGCAAGGGTAGGCAATTCCCAACTTGAATCGGCGCGTCTACTCCGGAGCGCACAGTAGCACCACGAACTAAACCTTTGGGCGCGACGATATAACGTCGTTCACCGTCAGAATAAAGCAGTAACGCAATATGCGCGGAACGATTCGGATCGTATTCGAGTCGTTCAACCGTCGCACTGATCGCGTCCTTACGACGCTTGAAATCAATCAATCGATACCGTCGCTTATGACCACCCCCACGGTGCCGCACCGTGATACGTCCGTCATTATTTCGCCCGGATATACGATTCTTCGGTTCTATTAATGGCCCATGCGGCTCGCCTTTGTACAATTCAGGCGTGACCACACGCACCAAAGTTCGGCGCCCAGCAGAAGTCGGTTTTGATTTTATCAGTGCCATGCTTCCCTCAATCTCGCTCAATCACCAACCATAAAATCTAGTTCGAAGCCCGCCTTAAGTTTGACGTAGGCTTTCTTCCAACCCTGGCGAAGCCCCGCGTTCCCGCGGAAGTAACGGGTTTTGGCTGGTACGTTTAATACCGTTACATCCTCTACCTCCACTTTGAATAACTCTTCTACAGCTGCTTTTATTTCCGGCTTTCTTGCATCTGGCAGAACCCTAAAAACATACTGACGATTTTCGTCAGCTACGCGCGCCGCCTTCTCGGAGATTTTCGGCTCCACCAAGACTTGTAATAAGCGCTCACGGGTCATTTTAGCCGACCCTCTATACGAGTCAGAGCAGTTTTTGAGATGACGACTTTTTCAAACGCGAGCAGCATCGCTGGATCAATGGTTGCGACATCAACGAGGCCGACCCAATAGAGGTTTCGCGCTGACAGATAGAGATTTTCGGTCACGTCTTCGACGACTATCAGAACGTCTTTTACAGCGAAGTTCTTTAGAACGGACTCTAATGCTTTCGTCTTGGGCTCCAACATTTCACACGAGTCGACTACGACAAGACGTTCAGCACGGACCAGTTCAGAAAAGATCGAACACATAGCATGTCGATACATCTTACGGTTAACTTTTTTGTTATAGCTCCGAGGCTTTGCCGCAAAAGTCACACCTCCGCCTCTCCATATCGGGCTTCGTATAGTGCCGGCACGTGCACGTCCAAGTCCCTTCTGACGGAAAGGCTTTGCCCCACCACCGCGCACTGCAGCGCGGCTCTTATTGGCCTTGGTGCCACGACGTCCGCCTGAAAAATAGGCCGTGACAACTTGATGAATCAACGGCTCGTTATATGCTCGCGTGAAGATATCTTCCGACAGATCAAGGTTCCCTGTCGGGTTACCATCGGCGAACGAGTGGATCTGTACTTCCATTGTTAGCTATCTACTCGTGCTTTGGTTGAAGACCTGATCATGAGATCGCTACCTTTTGCACCAGGAACTGCACCTTTAATCATCAGGAGGTTCCGCTCGCGATCGACTCTAACGATCTCAAGACTCTGAATCGTTCGACGCACGTTCCCCATGTGGCCAGACATTCGCTTACCCTTGAACACCCGCCCGGGCGTCTGACACTGTCCTATCGAACCCGGAACCCTGTGTGACAACGAATTCCCGTGAGTTGCGTCACCCATCTTAAAATTATGGCGTTTGATGACCCCAGCATAACCCTTGCCTATACTGGTACCCGTAACATCCACCGCTTGTCCTACCGAAAATAATTCTGCGTTTAGCTCGCCGCCCTCCGTAAGTTCTTCCATTTCACCTTTGCTAGTTCGAAATTCCCATAACCCGCGCCCCGCCTCGATACTATTTTTGCCAAACTCTCCGGCTTTAGGCTTACTGATCCGATTACGGTGACATCCGCCCGTAGTAATTTGAATGGCGTTATATCCATCAGTGGCGACGGTTTTAACACGCGTGATTCGGTTCGGCGTAACTTCTACGACCGTTACGGGAACAGACTCACCGCTATCTGCAAATATGCGCGTCATACCGCGTTTTTGTCCTATCAACCCGAGTGCCATGCTGTTTCGCTCCTTGCGCTAATTAAGCTTAATCTGCACGTCAACGCCAGCAGCGAGATCTAGCTTCATTAACGCATCGACAGTTTTATCTGTCGGGTTAACAATATCGAGCAAACGCTTGTGCGTTCGAATTTCGTATTGATCACGTGCATCTTTATTCACGTGTGGTGATATCAAAACAGTAAATCGATCTTTTTTAGTTGGCAGAGGAATTGGCCCTTTGACCTGCGCACCGGTACGCCTAGCGGTTTCTACGATCTCCCGCGTCGACTGATCAATCAACCGATGGTCGAAGGCCTTAAGCCGAATTCTTATGATCTGTTGATCCATTTCTGCGTTTCGCTCTTCTGTCAATTACTCAATTATTTTCGATACAACTCCGGCACCAACCGTACGACCGCCTTC
>CAYFFH010000035.1:0-15887 GCA_964342175.1 uncultured Enterobacteriaceae bacterium
TACGCGGCCTGAGCCTCTTTTTCCGTGTCCCGGCAGCACACGAATCCGTAGCTCATAACTCCACATTCACGTTTGTATGATGTGGCTCGTTTTTTTATATCGGCGACCAATTCACGGCCACTTTCAAGTGTGGCAATTGTAATGAAATTGAAATCTACTTCGCGCGCAGAAAACTCTCGGCCATCCTCTGAGTTCCCTGCATTGAGTAGCACAGGGTAGGGTTGCTGTATGGGTTTCGGCGAGAGAAATCCATCCTTGATCGTGAAGTATTTCCCCACGTGATCGAAGTCCTGCTCAGTCCAAGCTCGTTTGACACAGGTGAGCCAGTCGCTCGCCATCGCATATCGATCACTGTGTGGCAGTTGCTCTTTACCGAACATCTCGATCTCTGGCCGGAACCAACCACAAACGATATTCAACCCGAATCGCCCGTTAGAAATATTATCGATACTTGCTCCTTGCTTTGCGGCGAACAAAGGGTGGGCCGTAGGCGTATGAGACGTAGCGCACACCATAATGTTTTTCGTATTGCACGCCATCGCTGTCGCCCATGTGTACACTTCTAGGTTATCACCGTTAAACATAGTGGTCCCGCCGAAATGCTTCCACCGACCAACTGGGACAAGCATTTCAAAGCCGAGTCGATCTGCAAGTTTTGCAATTTTGACGTTATGCTCGTATGTCGGTTCGAAGCTTGTCTCGGCGTGAGTTATTGTGCAGCCGTTACTGCAATTGGTGCCAAAGATGCCAAGTTTCAGTAGATTATTGTTGTACACCGGCACATGATCACGCCGCCACTGCAACAAGTCGTCTGGATGGCCGGCAGAATCCAAGGTCACTATATTTTTCCTCATTGTTGGGGACCAATTATAATCTATAACCGACTGTAGGGTTATTATCAGAGGATACCAATGTTCGGCATTACACCGGTACACTGTGTTCGGGGCTAATCATTTCGACCGTTAAAACAAGGAGCCAAAGTTGAAGAAAAAATTAGTCCTAGCGTCGTTGCTGTGCATCACCCTCGTCGGATGTTCACTGTTGCCTGACTTACCATTTAAGGGGGTTATGGGCGGAGACAATAAGAAACGGGATTTGCTTCCGATCGCACCTGGTGATAAAAAAATAGACGAAGATGATGTCGAGGTGGTTGAGGTCTATATTTCAAAAGGTCATCTTCAGTGTGAAGATGGAAGTGGTAAGACACTTTCAGTCACGGAAATGATGTTGCAACAGGTCGGAGTCAAGTCGTACTCGTCGGAATGCGGTGTGATCACGGGAGTTATGCCGCCAGCACTGTGCGGAACGACAACGCTTCGTATTAATGTCCACGGGATCGACGAGCGAAAATTACCCGACGCTGAGGTGATTGGCTTCATGTCGGTAGAAAGTTTTGAGGGCAAGCAAGACTATGAAATTGTCTCGTGTGATTAGCTAGCTGAACCTGACTACCCGTTGTACCTTTCTTGGACTCATCGACGCTAGGTAACCGCTACTGCAGATGTTGTTCGTTGAACAAGTAACCCTGAAAAAGCGACTAAAGCAATCCCAATTATTGTTATCACACTTGGAATATTGTTAAACATAAAATATCCAACGGCCGCGCCACCTAATATTTCCAGATAGATAAATGGTGACAAGGTGCTAGTCGCTGCTCTTTTGAACGCCTGTATTATTGCAAAATGACCGATAGCCCAAAGTACCCCAGCGACCCCAATGAGATATAAATCCCATAATTCCACTGGCTTCCAAAAATAAATTACCACAGGCAGTAACAGCAGTGTTCCGAGAACGAACTGAAATCCCAAGGCAGCTAGGGCCGGTACTTTTTGTGAGGTTTTACGAGTCGACACTAGAAATATCCCGAAGACGACACCCGAAGTAAGGGCATATAACATACCGACATTAATAGATGCCCCAGGACGAACTACGATTAGCGCTCCACCGAAGCCGACGAACAAGGCGACGGCCTGCGAACGCGTTATCCGTTCGTTTAGTAAAATTACGGCGAGAACGCTTGCGACCAATGGTGCGACGAAGTACGCTCCGAGTGCGTCTGCGATCGGGACTCTTGCGATGGCTAAAAAGTACAGACTAACAGCGCAAACGTGAAGAATTGTTCGAGTCGAAAGGGAGAAGATCTGGTTAGTCGGGAACTGATAATTGCGAAGCATAACCAACGCGATCGGCACAAAAGTCACGGCGCCTGCAAAGTATCTGGCCCCATTTAGAAACAGTATCGGGTATTCATCGCTAAGGAGTTTCACGATCCCATCCGAGATTGGGAGTATCAACATGGCGAATGTCATTAAACCAATGCCAAGCATAGGTGAAAGCGTTGTTTCGAGTGCCTTAACCATTACTGTCTGTGGCCGCGCAGGTTTTAGTTCTAATTATCGCGCAAAACCCGATTGCGATCAGTATGCCGCCGATGATTCTTAGACGGAAATCTGCGATCGCAAAAAAGATAGAGTAACCGCCGACCAAGAGCATAGAAAGTAATGCAAATGTTTTCACGCGCAACGTTAGACATCGGTTGATATGCCAATTGTGCAGCATCGGGCCGAATGTTGAGTTGTTACGTAACCAGTTGTGCCATTTTTCTGAGGAGCGGCCAAAGCAGGCTGCTGCGATCAATACGAAAGGCGTTGTAGGTAGCAATGGCAAAAATATCCCAAGGATAGCGAGGGTCAAAAAGAAGAATCCTAGGAGCAGGTACAACCTTCGTATCAGCATCGGCGCAACTCATTAATTCGGTGGAGCCTCCCGGTGCGATAAGTGAAGACATATGTGGTGTCGAGGGTAGTCGATGGATCTTGGTAGTAGTTGACTCTGAGTTTCCCCGTCGAGGTGGTTTTAGATGATTTTGCCATTTCGATAGCACTATCATCGGTGGCCAGTAAAATGAGTTTAGATAAAATAAACGATCCCAATGAAGAGAACAAATTATTTGAAGGCTTGCACCGCGACTAAACTGCGGACAGTAGTGCCTCTAGTTGCTTAAAAAATGACGTTGCCACTCGAGAACTACGGCGCTGGTAAGTCGCAAAAGCGCATCGAAGATAACGATCTAGTACGCGGGTATGGCGTCTATACAGATGATGTTGCTATCTCTGGCGAGGCGTTCGGTGTTGTCGTTCGGTCGCCGCACCCTGCAGCGTCTATTCGTGGTATCGATCTTAGCCGGGCTGTTGGAATAGATGGTTTGAATGGGATTGTGACGGGGTCAGATCTGAAGGAGGAAGGGATCGGCCCGATCCCCTTTATGTCGACCGTTGAAGCTCCTGATGGCGGGAAGCCACGTTGCCAGGCGTTGCCAGTGCTCGCGATCGATGAAGTAAGGTACGTTGGCCAGCCAGTTGCATTTGTTGTAGCTAAAACCCGAAATCTTGCCCGCGACATTGCCGAGAACATCGAAGTTGAATATGTAGAGCGAGAACACGTCATTGACCTCAGCCGGGCTGTAGACGATACCGTAAAAGTTGATGGAGTAACTGATAATGTCGTCGCAGAATATCATCTTGGCGATCCAGCACGGTGCGATGCCGGGATGATGGAGGCGGCTCACACGGTGAGTTTGAACGTGGTTAATAATCGTGTAATGCCGAACCCTATCGAGCCCCGGACTGCGATTGGACTTTATGATGAAACGGTAGAGCAATGGACTCTATTTTGCGGTAATCAAGGTCCACACCTTACACGAGATATTCTAGCAGACGATGTGTTTGGTGTTGACACTGATCGTATAAGGATCTGCGTAAAGCGGATCGGTGGCGGATTCGGTTCTAAGATTACGCCGAGTATAGAAGATGTTTTGGTTCTGTATGCTGCGCGAAGATTCTCGGTACCCGTTAGATGGCGTGCGGATCGCAGCGAGTCGTTTTTATCGGACTACCACGCTCGCGATCATCGGGCACAGATCACACTTGGTTTCGACGAGAATTTTCGAATTACAGCCATGCGCATTGAAGACTTAGGCAATCTGGGCGCCTACCCGAGTCCATTTGGAATCCCGATTGCGACTTCAACTGGGAACCGCATAGTTAACGGTGTATACGATATACCGGTCGTAGACCTGAGGGTCAAAATGGTGTTAACCAATACGGTTCCAACCGCACCATACCGCGGTGCCGGTAGACCAGAGGTAGTACATCGTCTCGAATGCGCGCTTGAACATGCTGCTGCAGAATTCGGAGTGGACGCCGCGGAACTGCGTCGACGGAATTTCATTCGACCGGTTTCGATACCGTACACCGTCCCCTCCGGTCTGATCTACGATAGCGGTAACTTTCCTCGCATGTTAGAGCAGGCGTTAAAAATGTCCGATTGGGATGGTTTCGCAGTGCGTAAAGCCGCCTCCTACGCACGTGGATTAATTCGTGGTCGTGGACTTGCCTGCCATATTGATTCAACTAGTGGGATCACACCGTCGGAGACCGTCGAGGTGATAGTAGACGTGAATGGTAGATGTGAATTTCGATCGGGGACCCAGGAAATGGGACAAGGGTTGCACCATACCTACGTAACGATTGCAGCTGCTGCGTTAGGGCTCCCTCAAGAATCGATTGACGTCGTCCAAGGAGATACCTCACTAGTAAAGTCTGGAGTCGGGAGTTACGGCTCACGCTCTTTGTATGTCGGTGGCTCAGCGCTTGCGATGGCAGCGGAGGCACTTATCGAGCATGTACAACGACTCGGTGCGGAACTCTTAGAAGTGACCGATGACGAGGAAGAGGTTCGCTATGTAAAAGGCACTGTCATGACGGCTGATAGGAGCAGACAAGTAAGTCTAGGTGCAATTGCAGCTTCCCAGGACTCTAGGTTGATTACCGTCGAGGCTAAGGCAGAGGCGCCATTTTGTTTTCCGAATGGCTGTTACGTGTGTGAGGTCGACATAGATAGCGCGACAGGCCAGGTGAGTATCGATCGGTTTACGGCCGTAGATGATGTCGGGCGTGTGTTCAATCCCATGATTGTGCACGGTCAAGTGCATGGTGGGCTCGCTCAGGGAATTGGGCAGGCGCTCCTTGAGCACGTCCAGTACGATATTGATTCAGGTCAGCTCATAACTGGTTCCCTATTAGATTACGCATTGCCGCGCGCAAGTGACGTGCCGAGTTTCGATGCCCTACTGGATGAATCGGAGCCAGCGGTGACCAACCCCCTCGGAGTAAAAGGTGCCGGCGAAAGTGGCGCGGTTGGTGGACCGCCGGCAGTGGTGTCCGCAATTGCTGACGCGTTACCGGGATGCTCGATTAAAGATTTAGAAATGCCAGTGACGGCAGAGAAGGTGTGGGAGCTGCTCGGGAGCTAGATCTAGAAATTGAATGCCGGCATGACCTCCTTTGCGAATAGGTCGCGCGTTTCGGTTGATGTTCCGGCGAAGATATAATAAGTAACGCCAGTCTCTTCAATGCGCCGCATAAGTTCTGCTTTTACTTCGTCAGGCGTGCCAAGTAGCGCAACTGGTGCTCTCTGGGCACTACCATAATTGCTGAAGCCAAGTCGCGTTGCTGCACTTCGAAGGGCTGGATCGTCTGCGTTGTTCGACAGCGCCAGGAATGCGAGACCCCCAAGCTCGATCTCCGCTGGGTCGCGATCAATGTCACGACAGTTTTGGTGCAGCTCGGTGATGCGGCTCTTTAAGGTGGCCATATCGAATTTGACGGTTGCAATCGGATCGTTGATGAAATCCTTGTTCTGCCCTGTTGGTGGAATGAGATTGATAATATTCGCCTCGCGCGCCGCTATCTTCAGCAAGCCGGTTCCAGAGCCGCCGAGCATGATTGGTGGGTGCGGCTTTTGGATCGAACGTGGATTATTGTAGGCATGATGTACTTTGTAGTGTTTGCCGCTAAACGAAGGTTCTTCTTCGGTCCACATTGCTTTGAGGACTTGTATGGTTTCATCTAACTCCTCCAGGCGTTGTTTTAGCGGTGGAAACGGGTAGTCGTGCGCTTCGTACTCGGGACCCTGCCAGCCCGCACCCAGTCCACATATGAAACGACCCTGCGTCGCGATATCAATAGATGTTGAGATCTTCGCGAGCAAGGCTGGACTGCGGAAAGAGTGTGCGATTACTGCGGGCACTAATTTAATTGTCTTCGTAACAGCGCCCATAGCGGTTAGGATCGTGAAGCACTCTAATTGCGGAAACTCCGGGGAGCCTAAGGGTGAATAGAAATGATCATTATGAGAAACGGAATAATAACCTTGAGTCTCTGCGAGTTGTGCAGCTTCCGTGCCTTCTCTGACATCTGCCGGGAGTATAAATAGACCAAATTTTACGTCATGCATTTGGTTATCCTTGTGATATTTGTATCGCGGTTAATCATACGCTAAGTAAATTGGTAAGAGATATCTTTGGTGAATTTAATCTGGGGAAGGTAGCTCCGACGTGAATTTTCCGCCATACACTATGGACATGGACGATGGGTGCAGAAATTGAAAGTTGTCAGTTATTTGGACACGTCTAAACTGCTTATAGGTCTTTTGACATTTGGTTTGAGACCCGCGATGATTGATCCGTGAGATGGATCATTATGCCTTGTACGCTAACGTAGTCTTAATTAAGAGGCTAACGTAATGACAACGAATTATGATCACATCGCCGATAAATACAAAGAATCAAAGCTTGAAGATTGGCGAACGCATATTGAACAATATACGTTGCTACAGATCCTGGGCGATATCTCTGGGAAGTCGGTACTCGATTATGCTTGTGGCGAGGGCCATTACACTCGGATATTGCGTCGATTAGGTGCGGAGTCTGTTGTAGGTGTTGACCTGTCGCAAGGTATGATCGATCTCGCTACAGCCGAGGAAAGTCGCAGTCCGCTGGGAATAAGATATCGCCAAGGCGATGCTCGTTATACTACATTGGCCGAGTCGTCCGATATCGTATTTGCCGCCTACCTATTGAATTACGCAAAGAGCCCCCAGGAATTACTTGAGATGACTCAAGCCATTTCAAGAAATCTGAGATCGGGCGGTCGCTTTGTATCGGTTAATAACAATCCGGACGATCCCCCTAGTAACTTTTTGGTCGGACGAGCTTACGGTTTCACTAAACATTTGGAAGGGCGTTTAGTCGAGGGTGCACCTATCATTTTTAGATTCCGTTTGCCCGAGGGTTCGTTTGACGTTACCAATTATCATATGGACAAAATGACCGTCGAGGCGGCGCTTTTTGAGTCTGGACTTCGGGAAATCCAATGGCATACACCTGCCGTCTCCCCAGAAGGATTGCGACTTGAAAAGGCAGAACATTGGGCACCGTTTTTAGCTAGGCCACCAGTTGCGTTTTTCGAATGTGCAAAACTGTGATCTCAAGTGTCACGCAACGGTCGCAGCTACCTTATTTCCAATCACTTGTATTGATAAGGTTGAAGTACGTTGCTGGATTATTGGTGCGAGCAATATGTAGCTAGTAGCGGTTTTTTTTTCTGCTTTCGCGTTCTGGTGATTCACGTTCCCCTATGAATTCGTGGAAGCAGTTGGACACATGTCCGATATCAAGAGCTTGGTACCCTCGATGGCTTAAATCATAGGCCAGCACTGTTGCAGTTGGTCCAAGAGAAAGCAGAAATAGGTGGTGTTCACTAAATTGTAGGCACGCAGTTAATAACTGCTCGTATCGCGAAAAAGCATGCGCCGATAAGCCGTATATATTAGCTACTGATCGCACATTGTCGAACAAACGAGGGTCCATACTAAATGCGCTACCTCGACCGGTTACCACAACAACATCGCGGTCGGTCCACAGTCGCTTTACTTCCACAACACCCAATTCTTGAAATGCCTGAGTTCGAGAAATCATTGCATTGGCGTATATGCGATCTGAGGAGGTGTGTTCAATGAGGGTACGGCCAATTTGCGCGAAACAACTGTCGGCGTAAGTGAATTGTTTGTAATTTGTAATCTGGTCAAGATTTGGCTCGGCATAGGGCTGAAACCCTATCAGGCAGTTATAGGGATCGGCGCCGAGTACCTCGAGCAACCGATTTTGTAGGCTAATTGAATGTTTTTGAAACGGGATACTGTTGCCTGCAATGCATTCGAATTCCCCATCTCCGATGCGGGCGATTGAAACTCGGTGATCGCATATGTAATTGATCGTATCCGCCATTGACATCACCCCAGAAAGGTTCACGGCAACCCGCTGGAGTATTGTCTTGCACATTTCGAGATCATCGAAACCGCCCCGCAGAATACGCCGCACCCGTTTTTTCGGGTGGAACATTGTCAGCAAAATATTCTTAAGGTTGTACATAGAGTTCCTGCTTTATTCAGGATAGGTATGCAAGGATCCGAGCGGCATCCTATTCGCAATGCTCTGACTAGGGTATATCTCAATGACATAGATTTTAAATTATATACTTTCGTAAATAAATTCAGCGATATTGTAGGTCGATTCGCCGCGAAACAGTGGACTTCACTCGTGATAAAAATAGATGAAGTCTCAAAATCCAACACAACACTTCCAACGGGTCGATAGCAAATCTTCGCACGAGGATATAAGTAGCATAATGACTTAAGAGGTTTGGTGATCTCTAAATATAGTCACCGTAGCGATTCCGGCATAAATTTGTGGTAGTCTAGATTCACATAGTACATCTCATCCACGAGTTCTATTCATGAAGTTCGGGTTGTTCTATCTTCCTAGTTTTGATGCTGCGACGCATAAGAATGCGCGTACGCTTTATGATCAAATCTTCGAACAGGTCGAGCTTGCCGAGGAAGTTGGTTTTAACTCAGTATGGTGCTCAGAGCACCACTTCTCTCCTTATGGTGGTGACATTCCAAACCCGCCAGTATTACTAGCAGCGATTGCTCAGAGAACGACACGCATCCGACTTGGTACAGGGGGTGTTGCGCTGCCCATCAATAGGCCGCTTAATACGGCCGAGCAGTTGGCGATGGTAGACAATTTATGTGGTGGGAGACTTGATATTGGGGTTGTACGCGCCTTTTTGGAATCAGAGTATCGCGCGCTCAACGTAGATATGAACGAAAGCCGCGAGCGCTTCAACGAGAGCCTTGATATTCTTTGCGGGACTTGGACCAATGAGCGCTTTTCCTACAAGGGAAAATATAGTTCGTTTAAAGATGTTGAACTTCGTCCACGGCCGGTTCAACGAAAACCGCGTATCTTTTTGGGCTCAGTCATGAGCCCAGAGTCGATAAAGTACGCGGGACTCATGGGTCTAAATCTCATGGTCATCCCGTATGCTGTATCCCTAACTAAGGTAAAGGACATCATCTCAATGTACCGCGATGCACTAGATAAGGCTGGCCATAATCAGGCTGATTATTCGGTAATGGGTCCAGCTCACTTATTTGTTGACGAAAATGAAGCTAAGGCGGTGTCTGCCGTGCGCGAGCCGATCGTGCGTTATGTCGGGTATCTACGTGACGCTGTAAAATCTGACAAATGGTCTAAGGACTACCAAGGCTACGAGGGTATGGTAAAAATGGCCGAAGCACTGATGGATTTTGACGTGATGTACGATCAGCGTTCGGTGTGTGGAGATCCCGCCCATGCTTCAGAGTGCATTGAGGCGTTTCGGGATGCAGGGATCGACGAAATTTCTTTTGTTACGATCATGCCTGGGCTCGGCCAACCGGAGATACTTGATTCGATGCGTTGTTTTGCATCTGAGATAATGCCGAAATATCAGTCTTAATCGGAAACGGGATCAGAACGTATTACGACTGTGTCGAGCGTCCCAATCGCACATGTTAAAGTGGAAGGATCGTGGCTTTGCCAGTGTTAGGTAAGCGATGACCTACATGGTCATAAAGAATGTTGAGATCGATATTATTAACCATATTTCGTTCACGAAAAAGAAGGTTGCTGCTATGGGTCAATTAAATGGGGTACACCACATCGCATTCATGACTGCGGACGTGAAATCACAGATTGAATTTTTCTCCAATGTGCTTGGCATGAAACTTAAAGCGCTATATTGGATGCACAACGTAGATGGATACTTTCATGCCTTCATGGAGTTAAATGAAAGTTGCTCTGTCGCCTTTGTGCAGTCGCCGGAGGTAGAAGATATTCCGGTCGAGTACGGTGTCACTCATGCCGGTAATCCGGTCAAGCCATGCTCAGCTGGGGTCATGCAGCATTTAGCCTTCAATTGCGATTCGGATGACGATTTACTGGATATGCGAGATCGTATTCGCGCGAAAGGGGTGCGCGTTCTTGGCCCACTCGACCATGGGTTCTGTAAATCGATCTACTTTGGTGGACCGGAGAATATGGTACTCGAGGTTTCGACGTCAAATGGGGTAGGTATTAATGAAAAGGCATGGATTGATCCGGAGGTGGTGAAATTAAACGGGATATCCCCAGAAGAACTTGAATGTTATAAGTACCCGGCCGAATTTGATCGGGTGAACGAACCTATCGCACAACCCGCAGCCGGCACAGGGCGACCTGAATATAAGAATATGGAGCCAGAGTTTGCTGGTGCATTCGATCTGCCAGACAGTGTAGTTATGAAGGAGTTGAGTGAAGCAACCCCACCGGTGAAAGCGGCCTAAGCTGATATCGAATGATCTATTTTCCGCAGGACCCAGTGTGATCTGGATGTATCAAAAATGATCGTTCAATATTCGGAGAGTGGTTATGAGTGATGATCCCGGCGTATTTGAAGTTATGCATACAATGCGAACGATGCGCCGGTTAAAACCGGAACCTGTGCCGGATGAAATGATCCATAAAATACTGGATGCTGGTATCAGGGCACCGAGCGGACAAAACACACAGCGCTGGGCATTTCTCGTGGTGACAGATTCTAAAGGCAAGCAATTCTTCGGTAAACGTTACGATTATTGGTTGCGCGAACGGTTCGGTGATCGCCTCTCAGCTTTTGACGAATCGACGTCAAGCGGTCGTACGATTAAGGCGGCAGTTCATCTCGGTAAACATATGCATGAAGCGCCTGTATTGCTATTTTGTTGCGGTAAACGTGATTGGCCGTTTGCGGTAGCAGAAGAGAAGCGTGTTGGTAAAGCGCCACCCTCACACGGTTCGATCTATCCGTGCGTGCAGAATATCTTACTTGCATGTCGTGCTCTCGGCTTAGGCGCTAGCTTAACCACCATGCATCAAATGTTCGAAGAGGAAATGCACGGGTACTACCAGATCCCAGAAGATTACGGTGTTGTTGCGGTGATTCCTATCGGATTTCCGCAAGGAAAATTTGGGCCGGTTTCGCGTGAACCAGTTGAGACCAAGACCCATTATGGGAAATGGGGCAATCAAAGGTTCGAATGAAGATTCGCGCGCAACTACTTCCGTAGCAAGTGATGCCTTCCAATTGGTCGCGCTGGCCCGAGGCGGTTAACGCCGCGTTTCAATTCTAAACTTAGATATTTAAGGTTGATGGATCAGGGTTTAACGTTCTGATTCATGCAAAAAAAGTTTGTCGGGTCATATTTCTGTTTAAGGGTAACGAGTCGATCGTAATTGACTCCAAAGGTTGCACGTAACTGCTTTTCGTCCGTCATTTGGTCGGCCCCTATTAGATTAGCGTAGATCCGGCCGTTCGAATACGGTTCGATCGCATTATAGGTACTCCGTACCCATTCCATATGGTCGGCATCCTCAGTGGCATCTTGCCATTGACCGATGACACCTAAATCGTATTGTGCATTTCGGTGCGCGAATGCCGTGTCGGTTTCACCTATTTCGCTGGATGGACCACCAAAGTAATATTCGATCATGAGTGCCGACAAAGGTGAAGTATTCCGATTGCCGTGTTCGACAATTAAATCGATAGCGTCATCGGTCAGTTCGTCGATAAAGGATGATTTCCAGTAGTTTCGATTACCGTAGGGAAATCCAGCGTCGAACATGGTTTGCATCTCGATACGGGGTATTAAAGCCAAGGTGTCAGCGATCGGCGAGACGAATTCGCGCAGGGGTCGTAGCGCTGATTCGGCGCTCGCGGGATCCCCGCAATAGCAGGCGAGTATCGCAGTTGCGGGTGTCCCATCAGGTGTCGTCAAGCAGGCGCAATAGGCAGTCAGTTCCAACGGTGCTTCTTTTGTAAAATCCCGGTAGAAACGATAGACGTCGCGCGCCGCTGAGCGTGGATAGATAACCATACCTCCGATGACCTCAGCTACCGAGTAGGCTCGGAATTGGAAATTGGTTACAACTCCGAAATTACCGCCACCTCCTCGCAGGCCCCAGAAGAGATCCTCGTTTTCTGTTTCGCTTGCGATAACGATTTCACCATCGGCCGTTATAACTTCTGCGGCGATTAAGTTGTCGCAGGTCATCCCATATTTCCGCACGAGCCAACCAACGCCGCCGCCTAGCGCGAGACCTCCAATGCCAGTCTCAGAGATAATGCCCGCGGGCACCGCAAGCCCGAATGGATGTGAGGCAGTGTCGATATCGCCCAATGTGCACCCACCTCCTGCCGTGACGGAGTTAGCTTTTGTGTCAATCGACACGTCGTTCATTAAAGTCAAGTCGATCATCAGCCCGTCATCGCAGACTGCGTTCCCCGCAACATTGTGGCCACCGCCGCGGACGGAAACTAGTAAATCATGTTCGCGCGCGAAGAGCACAGCGTGCACAACATCCTTAGTAGATAGGCAGCGGACAATCAGTTTAGGGTGTCGGTCAATCATGGCATTCCATATTTTCCGCGCGGCATCATATTCCGGATCACCCGGTCGTTGCAGGCTTCCGTCGAGTTGCTTGGCGAGGTTGCTCAAGTAGCGTTGATCCATATCTTTGGCCCCGTGCGATAATTATATTATCGGCAAACCTTAGGCCTTCTAGGAGCAGGTGACAACACGTTGTCGAAATTATGTTCATGAAGGGGGTGATGGTGTAGTAGTAAACTAGCGCAGGGAGTTATGATATGGATAGATTTAAAGACCGAGTTGCGGTCGTCACTGGGGCTGGTTCAGGTATCGGACGTGCTCTTGCACTAGCGCTCGCGGGACGCGGCTGCAAAATCGTACTGGCCGACGTTGAGGCGAAGCCCCTGAGCGAGGTGGAGGATGCCGTTAAGGCGCTCGGTGTTGAGGCGCTTGCGGTAGAAACCGATGTTGGGAACGCTGAATCAATGGCTGCGTTGGCTAACGCAACCATTGCGCAGTTCGGCGCGACACATATCTTATGCAACAATGCGGGCGTAGGCGGTGGTGGCTTAATTAAGAATCAACAGCTGGTAGATTGGAAGTGGCTCATCGACGTTAATTTATGGGGTGTTATCCATGGGCTACAGTATTTTTTACCGCATTTGATTCAAGCTGATGAGGCACATATTGTGAGCACTGCCTCGGTTGCGGGCCTATATTCGCTGCCCGGCCTTGGTCCCTACAATGCGACTAAATACGGGGTGGTCGCAATTATGGAAACTTTGTATGTCGAAATGGCGCAGGACAACGAATCTAACATCGATGTTTCGGTATTGTGTCCAGGAGTCGTTAATACGAATATTGCTAGCGCTCACCGCAATCGACCTCCGAGCCTCCGGAGAGAGCGGGCTTCACCAAGCAGTGGTAAAGAAAATAGAGACCACAATGAAGCGAACAAACGCAACGCGGCAATTGCTGCTGCTCTAAAAACGGGTAAGGATCCGGCAGAAATAGCGGAAATTGTAATAGAGGCGGTAGCCGAGCGCCGTTTCTGGATACTTTCACACCAAGAGCATTTGCAAGACGTTCGTGAACGTAACGAAGCGTTGCACGGACTTGTAAATCCGACGCCGCCACGGGAGATTTTTTAGTCTAGATTGGACTCGAGAATAATATAAATTTATTTAATAAAGTTTGATAATGTAAATACGAGGAATCACAGTTAATGAGCGTTACAAAGGAAGAACTCTTAGAACGTGTAAATAGTTTGTTACCAGCAATCGCATCACGGTCGCAACAGAGTGAAGTCGATCGCAAACCTAACGATGACACGATAAGCGAACTTATAGAGATCGAAGTGATGCAAGCGCTAGTGCCCTCATGCTACGGTGGGCACGAACTTGGTCTTGATACCGTAATGGAAATAGGCCGTGCGATTGGCAGTGTTTGTCTATCCACTGCGTGGGTGACAGCATTCTATGTTGGTCATAACTGGATGCTGACGAAGTTTTCCGAGAAAATACAACGAGAGGTCTTCGCAGATCGTCCATTTGCTTTGATACCGATTCAGCCGTCGCCGAATGTATCGATTAAGCCGGTCAGCGGTGGATATGAAATTAGTGGTCGCTCGAATTTTAGCTCAGGGATCATGCATTCCGATTGGGTCGGGATTGTTAAATCTATCGGAGATGATGCTCGCGCATTTGTTGTTCCGATCGACGATGTCGAAGTAGATGATGTTTGGCACATGAGCGGTATGGCGGCAACAGGCAGTAATGATGTCGTAACCGAGGATCTATTCGTACCTGAATATCGGACAATTCCCGCGGTAGATTTATTCGAGGCGAAACAATCTATTCACAAAAATCCGCTATATACAATGCCGCTATTGCCGTTTATCTATTGTGAAGTGCTAGGTATCTTTTGTGGCGGTCTCGAAGGTGCTACAAGCGCATTCGACGATTTGATGCAAACAAAAGTCAAAGCATGGGGTGGGGATGTACTCGCGACTAAGCAATCGGTGCATATTAATCTCGGCGAGGCGCACGCGCGCGCGCGGGCTACTGGAGTTTTATTGGAGCGGCTAGTTGACGACACGAAGGCAATCGTCGAGCGCGGCTCTTTTACCTTGGATGAGCGACTAGACTTAAAACTTCGTGCTGGGTACCTATGCGACCTGTGCCGAGAAGGGATGAACAGCATGATGGCCCGGTCTGGGACCCGTAGCTTTCGCCTGGAAGCACCATTGCAACGTTTTTTCCGGGATATGAATGCGCTTACCTCGCATGCGTTCTTCGATTGGGAAACTTGCCGAGAATTATTTGGCCGGCACCGCGTAGGGCTAGAGCCGAATCATCCTTTGTTTTAAATTTTTGACCAATAAAATATGGACAAGGAACTGGACGTTGTGAAATGCGTGGAACTATTATGCTCTTGAGTAAGTAGCTAGGTAGGTTCTTTTCGCGGCAACGTTTGTTATTAAATTATGGACGATGCTCAACAATGGCAATTTTGGGTAGACCGAGGCGGGACCTTTACGGATATCGTCGCTAAGCATCCTGATGGCCGCCTACTTACCCATAAGCTCCTGTCAGACAACCCTGAGCGCTATTCCGATGCAGCGGTACAGGGCATTCGCGACTTACTAAAGTGTCCTGCAACGGCACCAATTCCGGCGGACCGTATAGATCATGTAAAGATGGGCACCACAGTAGCAACCAACGCGTTGCTAGAGCGAACGGGTGATCGCACGCTGTTGGTGACTACCCGAGGTTTCGGTGATGCCTTACGTATTGGTTACCAAAGTCGACCATATTTGTTTGATCTCCACATAGTATTGCCAGAGCTACTTTATGAACGCGTCATCGAGGTCAATGAACGTATAGGTGCGAGAGGTGAGGTAGTCGGCGTTCTGGATGAAGCTCCCGCAAGACGCGCAATGCAAGTGGCTTTCTCGGAAGGTATTCGTGCTGTTGCGATCGTTCTTATGCATGGTTACCGCTTTCCAGCACACGAGCGACGTATTGCACAAATTGCGGGCGAGATAGGGTTTACGCAAATTTCCGTCAGCCATCGTGTTAGCCCATTAATGAAATTGATTGCACGTGGGGACACCACAGTGGTAGATGCCTACTTGTCGCCGTTGTTGAGGCGATATGTGGAACAAGTGGCTGGCGAACTGAGTTGTGACGCCGAGACCCGGCCTTTGTTGATGTTTATGCAATCCAACGGCGGGGTGACCAATGCCGATTTATTTCAGGGGGAAGATGCCATCC
>CAYFFH010000036.1:0-15458 GCA_964342175.1 uncultured Enterobacteriaceae bacterium
TCGATCGACCGCTTCGACCGTTGATAATCGGTGCGCAATAATTAAGCTGGTGCGACCCTCTCGAATACTACGGAGCGCGGCTTGTATATGACGTTCCGAGACTGTATCTAGTGCCGATGTTGCCTCATCAAAAATCAATATCGGCGCATCTTTTAACAGCGCTCGAGCAATAGCAATTCTTTGTCTTTGACCCCCAGATAACCGGGCGCCGTTAGCCCCGATATTAGAATCAAGACCATCATTTAGCTCACTAGCAAAGGGTGTTACAAATGCCGCATCGGCGGCATCATGAATCTCTGCGTCAGAGGCTGCCCGCAACGTGCCGTAGGCAATATTATTAGCAATTGTGTCATCAAAAAGAATCACCTCCTGACCAACATAGGCAATTGCTTGACGTAAACATTTAAGCTCAATATCCTCTATTGGATGCCCGTCAATTAACAATTTTCCAGTTTCCGGTTGGTAAAAACGAGCGACTAGATCGAGTAGAGTAGTTTTACCGCCCCCCGACGGACCAACTAAAGCGACCGATTCACCAGCCTGAATCGTGAGATTTATGTTTTGCAATACCAGCCGGTCAGCATACCGGACGCTTACGTCGCGAAACTCGATGGCACCCTCCAGCGGGTCAAGTTGGAGACTCCCCGAAGCCGATTCTTTTGGCTCATCCATCAGCGCGAAAACACTCTCGGCTGCAGCAAGACCACGCTGCAAAAATTCGTTGACGCCAGTTAGCCGTTTAGTCGGAGGTAACAGTAGCGCAGTAGCGGTTACGAAAGCGACAAAATCTCCGCGCGTCATTAGGCCGGCCGCCGACTCGCGTAAGGCAAGCACTATCATTACTGCGATTCCGCAGGCCACTAACAATTGGATTATCGGCACGGTTGCAGCAGAGATTCCGATAACCTTCATTTGGAGTTGGCGGGTACCATTTATCGCTCCCCAAAAACGTCCGGTCTCAAGCTCGTGGCCAGCGTAAATTTTGATCTCACGTTGGCCGCGAATGCCTTCCTCAGCGATTTGATTGAGATGGCCAATAGAACCTTGCAATTGCCGACTTTTATCGCGCATTCGCTTCGAAACGCGGTACACAACATAGGCTATAGGGGGCGCCAATACCAAGAGAAGCGCCGCAAGCCGCCAATTCAAATAGAATAAGTACGCCAGCAGAGCGATAATAACGGCGCTATCCTTGACCAGCACTGTCAATACACGAGTTGTCGCGTGAGACACCTGGGTAACATCAAAAGTGAATTTTGAGATTAACTCTCCAGGGGGTCGAGCGTCGAAAAATACCGACGGAAGGTCAATGAGATTCCGAAACATAAAATCTCGCAGATCCATTACCGTACGGTTGGAAATCCAGGCTAGCGAAACTGTACTGACATAACTCAGCACCCCACGTATGAGAAACAAGCCTATAAGAAATAGAGGGATTGTTATGGAACCGCCAGTGGCGCTTTGGTTAAAATCCTCGTCTATCAAGCGCTTGAGGAGCGCTGGTAGCATCCATTCGGTCGCTGCCAATGCGAGCATTCCCCCTATCGCTAGAGCAAATACTCGCCAATAAGGCCTAACATGTCCTAATAAACGTGCGTAAATATCGGTACTTCTGAGACTAGATGACATGAGGGTAATATGCTTGCACCTAATAGAATTTACACCGTTAACCATACCAAGTTCACGACTAGCGGGGTGTTCAGTTTGATTTTTTTTTCTAGAATACTCCACTACGTACGCCGATAGTCAAAGATTCTAAAATTATCTATGTCTATTCTTCACCCCATCGTCGCGGTCACGGGATCATCTGGAGCTGGAACTTCGAGCGTCAAACTCGCGTTTGAGCGAATTTTTCAAAACGAAGGGATCAATCCCGCCATAATCGAAGGCGATAGCTTTCACCGCTATGACCGGACGGAGATGGAGTGGGAGGTTGAAAAGTCATTATTACAAGGCAGGACACTCACCCATTTTGGCCCCGAGGGTAATTTGCTACAAGAGCTGGAAGCGCTATTCAGTGGATTCGCCACATATGGCACGGGCAAGCAGCGGTCCTATGTGCACACGGAAGAAGAAGCTGAACGTCATGAAAGTCCACCGGGCACATTCACTGACTGGCAGCCGCTGACGCCAGAGTGTGATTTACTTTTCTATGAGGGGTTGCATGGCGGTCTAATCACGGAGGGCGTCAATATCGCCAGACACGTAGACCTCCTAATCGGTGTGGTACCTATTATCAACCTTGAATGGATGCAGAAAATACATCGCGACCGCTCTGTCCGCGGTTATTCGGTAGACGCAGCTACAGATATGATTTTGCGCCGGATGCCAGACTATGTGCACTACATCTGCCCACAATTTTCGCGCACAGACATCAATTTTCAGCGTGTCCCGACTATAGATACTTCAAACCCGTTTACTGCTACGGAAATCCCAACCAACGATGAAAGTATGGTTGTCATACATATCGCGAACCAAAGCAAAATTGGACCCCGCTATCAGCAACTGCTTGAAATGTTAAATGGCGCTTTCATGTCACGCCCGGATACCATTGTCGTACCGGCTGGGAAATATGTGTTCGCTATGGAACTTCTCTTGAGTCCGATAATTGAGGCCTTAATCGAACGGCGCGACCGTGCGCGGATGGTGAACTCGAGCTAGACGGAGACAACCCCACAGCTGCTTGTAACATTCAGTGAGAAGGCATAAGGTCATTTACCACGGGCTCAATATGAGTTTAAAAAAGTATCTCGGGTAAGGCTATAATGCCATCCGATATTGGACTCTAGGATCATTTATGATGCGTACAGTTCTCGTACTAAATGCCAAAGGAGGCAGCGGCAAGACAACCGTAGCAACGAATTTAGCGGGGTATTTCGCCAAGGAGGGTGCAAAAGTCGCCTTGGTCGACCTCGATCCACAGGGGAGCAGTCTGGATTGGTTGGGCGCACGCGCTGCTGATCGCCCTAAAATCTCGGCGGTAGAAGGCTTTACAAAAGGCGTCCGAGTTCCCCGCAGCACCGAGGTGGTAATTATGGATGCGCCCTCACGGACCCATGACAAGCACCTTTCAACATTGGTGCGGCGAGCCCAAACTATTGTTTTACCCATAGTCCCGTCGCCAATCGACATCCGAGCAGCCCAACGTTTTCTCGGGGAGTTACGCGGTTTAAGAAATGTGATCAAAACTGACGTTAAATTGGCGACGGTCGCCAACCGGGTGCGAGAAGGAACCCTAATTGCCAATGAACTTGAAGATTACCTTTATGAGTTGAAGCTACCGTCAGGCCGGAAATTCCCATTTATGACCGTACTGCGGTCGAGTACGAACTATCTGCGTGCCGCAGAAAGGGGATTGTCAATATTTGAATTCGCGCCGGTTGCCACCGCTACAGACCGGGAATATTGGAACCCTTTGACACGTTGGTTAAAAAGCGCGCGAAGCCTTCCTGGCAATTAAACGCCAAGCTCGAGTAGTGCCTCACCGGCATCGCCGGTCGCCAAACGCAACCCCTCTAAATGGCATTGGTTAGCTGCTTCAATATCATCGGTCTGCTTAAAGACTTCAGCAAAAAGCCAATACGCCATCGGCGATGGTTCAAGTGCTACCAGGCGATCGAGGTACCTTCGCGCCTTATCCCATTGTTTGGCATTGATGCAGAGCTTAGCTACCGTCAGGAGAAGGTTAGGATCCTCCGTTCTAGTAACTAACCAAGCCTCTGCTCGTTGCATTTGCTGCAAAGCCTTTTCGGCCCGAACCTCACCATATTGATAGATCAGCTCGGGATGCCAATCATGTCCAATGTGTCTACGTAAAAGTACTTCGGCGTCCTCGTGATGCCCTAATACCGCTAATCGTCTTGCATATAGCGCGATACACTTAGCGTGCCTGCGGCACGTCTTGGGCAACCGGCGCCAGATTTCATGTACATCGTCGACGGAAGAACGAGGTTTTGACAACAATGCAATCGCCGTTTCTGACTCGAGAGAACCGATATGAGCTGGAGTTTGATTCGTGTGACGGCGTAGAGCCGGAAGTAGGCCAAGCAGTGCCTCAAAGTCTTTTGTTTGGACGTACAGCGACTCTTGTAAAGTTAATATTTGTTCATTGCAAGAGTGTCGGTCAGATAAATAGTCCAAAGTCACGCGCGCTTGCTCATACTGATCGCTAGCAAATTGCATCTCGGCCTTTTTAATCCCAACCGCAATTTCAGCAGCCGGGAGAGCATCCTGCGCTAAGTGTAAATAGTTGTCCCGGCGCTCAACCGCGTTTTGCGCTTGTGCGGCTTCGGCCGCTCCTAAGTAGCGGACAGCAGTAGCCGTGTCATCGCCCGCTCCGCGCCGCAGGAGTCTCTCAGCACGACTAAAGTCTCCTTCCGCAAGTGCGAGCAAACCCTCTCCGAGTGCCCGTTGCGATCGCTTACGCCGATAGTTGCCGCTCCAACCGACCCAACGGGTCCGTAAAGTCAATATTTGGTATAGGAAACGCCAACTAAAATACACGGCAGAGATAACAACCGCTAAAAGGAAAACAAAAAATGTGAAGCTAGTGCGGAAAACTTTCCCGGCGTAGCCAATCACAACGAATCCTGCGTCATCAGACACGTAGTAACCAAGCACTACTGCGAGACTTAACGCAACAATAAGGATAACTAAATATTTCACGGTGCTGACACTTTGTTCGGAACACGGGCAGCCCGATACTCTCTGATCACGTCAAGGCTAGCAGTAATCTTCGGCAGTGCCGGCTTCAATTTTAAATTCTGCGCTGCATCGAGGCGCTTAATTACGTTTTTTACGGCATCATGCTCAAGGTCGTAATATGTTTCCAAAGTGCGTTTAATCACAATAATTGAAAAATTGAGGTTAATGCTGTCCCTGCGCAGGACCGCCAATTTTGCAGACGCTAGTTCGATTTTTAAATTTTGGCGCAGAAAATAACGCGATTCCGGATCAAACAGAATGCCGTCGGGCAGTTCAGCATCTTTAACTTCGACTAAATCAACTAAGTCTGCCCAAATTGCGAAGCCCAAGTCACGCCAGCCACCGGTGTCATTCCCTCCAGAGCGATCAGTTGAGGGGATGGCTACTTCTTCGGCGATCGGTTTGATTGGCAAGGAATCGACCCGATCGATAGCTTCTCCAAAATAAATTGCCAAACCCTCAAGGTCGACGACTTTAATCGATTCCAGTTCCGTCAAATCTGCGATTATTTTTTCTCTGATAGGTATCAACGCCGGATGTTCGGCGGAACGCAGTCGTTGATCCGCCGCTCGCAATGCCGCTATAGCACTATCTACGTCACGCTCGAGCGCTAAACGTTGGATCGCGGCTAAAACGAGATATTCGACCTCGGCTAAAACCCAATCGACTGAAATCTGAGAATCCTTTTCGTACAGCGCACTTAATGCCTTCACTAAGTCACTCTGTTTCACTGCGTGGCTCTCGATCTGCCCGCGTAGGGCGTTAACTCCAACAGCGGCTGAGCGAGCAATCGCAGCTGCATCGGACACCGTGTTTTCGATTCCTACACTCACACTCGACTGAGCTCGAGCGAGCGCAGACAATTCCTCCCGTAGCGACCCTAACTCATTTTTGTATATGTGCAGTTGCCGATAGAAAGCTGCGGCACCGAGGCCAAGGAGCAGCACAAGCAAAAGAACCCACCCAAAAAACTTGAAAAACCGCGATTTTTTCGGCGTCAGCACGGTTTTTGGATCAGCATTAGAGTCAATGCTGCTTAGGTCCTCATCTCGCTCAAGGCGTGGAGTCACCGTTTGAGCAACTTGGTCAGACGCATCTGATTCGTCGCCTTTCATAATTCACCCGTCACCCATTTTACGAGGACACCGATAATCTCCTCATCGCTAGGATTGTCAGCTATGAGCGGCGCTTTGAGGAAACCGAGCTTAGCTACTTCGTTTGCCATTCGTAAACCAACCACCAAAATGGGCATCTCGAATAACAAATCGAGTCCTTCGTCTCTGATTTTATCAACGAAGTTTGTTGCACCCTCGAGGCTAGTAAATACCCCGATATCAGGTACCGTGGCGCCCGCATTAGATAGGGCCTCGGTAATGCATATATCCGGCATAAAACGTTCATACATTTCGCAATAGTCAACCTCAGCACCGCGGCTGACTAGGGTTTCACCAAGATGCTCACGACCACCAGCGCCACGAACAATGAGAATCTTAGTGCCGCCCACCGACGTTGCCTGTAATTCGTCAAGTTGTAACAAGCCCTCGGAAGAAAAATCTCGATGCGGCGTCTGGACGTTGGAGAAACCGCGATCTTTTAGTTCTGATGCACTACCGACTCCAACCGCATAAATTGATAATCGCTCGAGAGCTTGGTTTTGTCGCTTAATTTGTTCTACGCCGAACTCCACAGCATTGCGGCTAATAAAAATTACGCTCGTATAATCGCTGAGACGGCCGATGAGAGAGGAAAACCGCTGTTGATTCTGGATCGGCTTTGTTCCGATCATCGGCGCGAGGATAACCTGCCCACCCTCATCTTTAATTTTAGCGGTTAAGCTAACAGCTCGATTAAGGGGCCGCGACACCAAAACCACACAACCTTTTAACTGGCTACTCATCGTCGCCAGCTAGATACGTAAACACGTCCCATGACTAGGGGCCACTGCGCAAATCGCTCAAGATAGCAGCCGCGCCTGCCGTAAGTAAGTCTTCGCCCAGTTGCCGCCCCAGTTCGATACCATTTTCAGGAGCGCCCGTTATTTCGTCCCGGACAACGCACGAACCATCGATACTGGCGATCATTCCTGTGAGTCGCATTTCGCCTGCTTGGTTAACTATCGCATAGCCGGCTACCGGGATGTCACAACCACCTTCTAGCATGGCGCTCATCGCACGCTCGGCCGCCACACAAAGTCCACTTGTACGATCGTGTAAGGGTTGAATCAATGCTTGAGTGCGTAAATCGTCAACACGGCATTCTATTCCGATCGCACCCTGACCGATGGCCGGAATTATTTTCGCAGGATCGAACAGAGTTGAGATCAAGTCACTAAACCCGAGTCGTTGTAGGCCGGCAGCGGCCAAAATTATCGCATCAAATTCACCGTCGCGTAGCTTCTGCAGTCTGGTCGTCACGTTTCCACGTAGATCACTAATAGCCAGGTCTTTCTGCATAGCGAGCAACTGACTCTTACGGCGTAAACTAGAGGTGCCTATAGTTGCTGTCCGGTTCAACTCTAAAAAGGGCACTCCAGTCTTGGTAACGACAGCATCTCTAGCATCTTCGCGTCGAAGAATCGCGCCGATGTGAAGATCATTTGGGATCTCGACTGGCACATCTTTCATGGAATGCACGGCAAGATCAGCGCGGCCTTCATACAAAGCCTGCTCAAGTTCTTTGATAAATAGACCTTTGCCCCCAAAGTTTATTAACGGACGATCGGGAATTTTGTCTCCACTGGTAGTTATCGGAATCAATTCTAATTTTAAATCTGGGTGGCGCAAACTCAAGCAGGAGCGAACATGTTCTGCCTGCCATAATGCCAAACGACTGCTACGTGTCGCTATACGCAGAACACTATCAGTTGCCACCAAATTTTACCCACCTTAACGCCCCCACCGTATGCTAAGGTGTCGCCCGGAATAGGGCAATAAGAGACAGAAAGTAATGACTACCACAGTCGGCGTCGTTATGGACCCCATACACCTAATTACGCCAAAAAAGGATACCACTCTCGCAATGCTGCTCGCGGTGCAGCGACGCGACTGGACGATTCGCTATGTCGAACTTAGCGATCTCATTCTTCGTGACGGCAAGGCTTATGCACGTTCTCAGGGTCTAACCGTCCGCGACTCGGTAGACGATTGGTACGATTTTTTGGATGAGAAAAAGTTGCACGAAATGACTGACTTTGACGTCGTTTTAATGAGAAAGGATCCACCCTTCGACACGGAGTATGTGTATTCAACCTATATACTCGAGCAAGCACAGGCACAAGGCTGTCTTGTGGTCAATGATCCGCGATCCCTGCGTGACGCCAACGAAAAACTTTTTACAGCATGGTTTCCCGACGTCTGTCCAAGCACATTGGTGACGAGAGAACCTCCCCAGATCAAACATTTCCTCCATGAATTCGGCGATATTATCGTAAAACCATTGAACGGAATGGGTGGAACTTCCATTTTCAGAGTTACTAATGAAGATGTGAATGCTAGCGTAATTTACGAAACATTAACCAATCACGGGACACGTTTCTGCATGGCTCAGCAATACATTCCAGAGGTCACAGAAGGCGACAAACGCATTTTGTTGATCGATGGCGATCCAATACCCTACGCACTAGCCAGGATCCCATCGGCTGGCGAGCTCCGCGGCAACCTTGCGGCCGGAGGAACTGGGCGCGGGCAGGAATTGAGCGAACGCGACCTTGAAATCTGTAGGGCGGTTGGTCCCGAGTTGAAGCGTCGTGGACTAATTTTCGTTGGACTGGACGTAATCGGGGACTACCTGACGGAAATCAATGTAACTAGCCCGACGTGCTTGCGCGAACTCGAAGCGCAATTCGATATCCAAATCGCAGACCTTCTAATGGAGCGGATTGCGACATACCTCTCGCGTTAAATTCTTAAACACCGCGACGTGTATATATTAGCGATATAATAGGAGGATGTGCGCGACAATCTTAGATTTACCTCGGGTTGCAAAAACGCCATCCGGATTTTCTTGTCTTCAAAGATACGCACAAAAGCCTCGTTCCGTTCCGAATACAATGGCGCATAGTCTGTTACAGGATTCCTGATGTTTCCTGTCATGAATACGATTGCAGCACAACCGATTGTAACTCCTAGTGATCGGCTCGGCCTTACGATTTGCATCGCCCTTATCATTCACACGATGGTCGTGATGGGAATAAGCTTTAAGCCAGAGTCGATCTCGAAAACGAGGTACGAATCACTCGAGGTAATTCTTGTCACACAACGATCAGAGAAAACGCCTAAGGAAGCCGATATGTTAGCGCAGGCCAGTATGATAGGCAGCGGGAACTCCGAATCGGCTGAACGTCCAAGCGCCTCTGTAGAGGCCCCAATACTTGCTGACAATCCGAAAACCACCACTCGGATGCAACCGACTGAACAAGATACAAATGCTGAGCCCGACCCACCCGCAGTACCGAAAACCGCGGCGGAGTCACCACGCACCGACATCGAAACGACCTCTGATATCGAAGAACAAATTGTCGTGGAGACCCCAGAGGCGACCTTGGCGACACCGGAGCCGGAGACACGGCCAGAACCCCAGCAACCGACCATGGTGGAGAGCGAGGAAGCCCTAGTAAAGGCAATCACGCCACCCTTGCCGACTGCAGCACAGTTGATTACTAGATCATTTGCAATGGCAAGCGTAGATGCTGAATTACAACAAAAACTCGAACTTCGGGCGCAGCGACCACGACGGAAATTTATCTCTGCGAACACGAAAGAATTTCGCTTTGCGGCTTACATGGAAGCGTGGCGGGCTAAGGTCGAAAGGGTCGGCAATATCAACTACCCAGACGAGGCCCGTCGGCGCGACCTATCTGGCTCTTTGCTGCTCGACGTGGCACTCAACCCGGATGGATCGGTGCGGGAAATTACTATACGTCGATCTTCTGGCCAAAAGGTACTAGACGAAGCGGCAATCCGGATCGTTGAGCTGGCTTCGCCTTTCGCCCCATTTCCAGACGATTTTTTAAGAGAAATCGATATCTTACATGTAACCCGCACATGGAAATTTCTCAACAATTCAAAATTTTCCGGTCGCTAGGACAGAACAGCACGACACACGATAACCAGGTGCTAAACTATGATGCTTTGATATGAAGCTGTTTGCGGCATAATTTGAGTAATGATTTAACCTCATGCCTTCGTTAGATTTAACCAATCAATTTTTGATCGCCATGCCCTCGATGGGAGATCCAAACTTTGCTAAAACCGTCACGTACGTCTGTATGCATAATAAAGACGGTGCAATGGGCATCGTGATAAACCGGCCATTGGAAATTGATGTCGCAGAAATATTTGCACAAATGAAAATCAAAAAAATCGAATCTTCAACCCCACAACCCGTCTATCAGGGTGGGCCAGTTCAAAAAGATTGCGGATTCATTATTCACAATCCTGCCCGAGGCTGGAATTCGACTATTCAAGTGACAAGTGAAATAGCAGTCTCGACGTCAAGAGATATTCTTGAAGCTATGGGTGGGGGTGCAGGACCCACGGCCACCCTCGTTGCGCTCGGTTATGCCGGGTGGGATGCCGGACAATTAGAAGAAGAAATGAAACAGAACGCGTGGTTGAGCAGCCCCGCAAATATGCAGATTATCTTTGACACGCCAGCACAACTGCGTTGGCAGTGCGCAGTCGCCGCGATGGGGGTAGATTTGAGTTCGCTTTCTCATGACGTTGGTCACGCCTAATTGAAGACTCCCAAGGCCAATATATTGACAGTGATGGCCTTCGACTATGGCCACAAGCGGATCGGAATCGCAGTCGGGCAAACGGTATCTCGCACAGCTACGGCATTGAAGGTCTTGTCGGCAGAGAACGGACAACCAAAGTGGAATGAAATTGCTAAGCTAGTCAACGAATGGGCACCGGATTTGTTTGTCGTGGGGATACCGATTAGTGAAAGTCACAAAACTAATTCCCTGCGTGCCGCGATCGAGGGCTTCTCGCGACGCCTCACGGGTCGCTATCAGCGACCCGTAACATACGTTGATGAACGCTTATCCTCATATGCTGCCAATTACGATGAGCAAGCGACTACCAACGGCCTTGACGCGGCGGCCGCAAAAATGATCCTGCTCACCTGGCTTGAACAACCAGCCACTATTGGCACTGCGGCCAGTCAATGAAGATCGACGTGATCGAGCTACTGGATAACATGAGTGTAGAGCTCCAGAACAATATCAACGCGGCAGCACGCGAGAATACTGTCTTCGTCGGAGTCCATACCGGCGGCGTCTGGATCGCTCGGCACCTACATAATCGGCTCGCGAATCCTTCCCCGGTGGGGGAGCTAAATATTGCATTCTATCGCGACGACTTCAGTCGTATTGGTTTGCATCCGACTGTAGAGCCCTCTAAGTTGCCGTTTGATGTAAACAACCGACATCTAATCCTGGTAGACGATATCCTCTACACTGGACGAACCGTGCGGGCAGCAATGAATGAAATTTTTGATTATGGGCGTCCGTCTTCTATAACCTTGGTCGTGCTAGTTGAGCGCGGCGGTCGAGAATTGCCCATTAAGGCGGATATCGTTGGCACTAGGCTCAACTTAGCGGCGAGCGAACATGTTAAACTCTTTGGACCAGACCACCTGCGGCTAGAACTTTGCGAAGCCAAAACTTAGATAAAACCCCTATTGCCAACCGCGATAGGAATCACCCGTCCTCGCACCTATGGCGCGTAGCGAACTGATTATTCATAACGATAGATTGTGAACCAGCAGCTTGACGAGCAAAATCGCCTCAAGCACTTCTTGACGGTCGAGGGCTTGTCGCGCACCTTATTAACAGAGGTGCTCGACACCGCTGAACGATTTTCTCCTGTAGGAGAGCGCGCAGTTAAAAACGTACCTTTGCTACGCGGGAAGACCGTCGTCAATTTATTTTTCGAACCAAGTACCCGAACAAGGACAACCTTCGAATTAGCCGCAAAACGTTTATCAGCCGACATCATTAATTTAAATATTGCGGCAAGCGCGACCAGCAAGGGTGAATCTTTGACCGACACCTTGCAGACACTCGAGGCTATGCAATGCGATATGTTTGTTGTAAGACATCAGAACAGCGGTGCGGCCGCTTTTATCGCCAATCAAGTTGCCCCGCACATTAGTGTCATTAATGCTGGGGATGGGCGCTATCAACACCCTACTCAGGCGATGCTTGATATGTTTACGATCCGCAGGGTAAAGCGGCACTTTGACGGCTTGGTAGTCGCTATTGTTGGTGATATCACACATTCACGGGTTGCGCGTTCTGAGATTCAAGCGCTTAACACTCTCGGAGTTGCGGAGGTTAGGGTGGTTGGTCCCAAGACTCTTATACCGAATAAGATAGAAGCGCTCGGGGCGCAAGTCTTTAACGATATTGAAACGGGGATTGCCGGAGCTGATGTTGTGATTATGCTCCGCTTACAACAAGAGCGAATGAATAGCCCGCTACTCCCCAGCGCCCAAGAATACTTCCAGTCCTATGGCTTGACGGAGCAGCGCCTTAAGTTAGCAGATAAAGATGCCATTGTTATGCATCCGGGACCAATTAATCGAGGAATTGAAATTGACTCTGCGGTAGCCGATGGCCCCCAGTCTGTGATCCTACACCAAGTTGTCCACGGTATCGCCGTGCGCATGGCCGTAATGTCGCTCGTCATTGGGGTGCATGCGGCAGGGACAAACTGAAATGCATCTTTGTCTCGCTGGAGCCCGCGTAATAGATCCGGCAAATGGAACCGACAAGTGTACGAATGTGTACATCAAAGGGACTCGCGTAGTTAGAGTAGGACGTGCGCCAAAAGGCTTTATCCCGGATCAAACTATTGACTTGAAGGGACAAATATTAACACCTGGGTTCATTGAACTCGGAGCACACTTACGCGAGCCAGGGTTTGAGTATAAAGCGACCATAGCAAGCGAAAGCAAGGCTGCGGCATCTAGTGGATTCACGAGCGTATGTTGTACCCCAGACACGATGCCGGTCATCGATAATGCATCGGTAGTTGAACATATAAAACAACGCGCCCATAGCGCACGTGCAGCGCGAGTGTTGTTTTTGGGAGCCCTTACCCATGGCTTACAGGGAGATGTGTTGGCTGAAATGCGCGCGCTAAAAGATAGCGGCTGTGTAGCTGTAACGAACGCAGATTACGCCATACGGGACACGGCAGTGCTGCGCCACGCCCTCGCCTATGCTGCTAGTTGTGGACTGACAGTCTTTTTACATCCGATCGATTATTGGTTGAACCGGGATGGAAGAATGCATGAAGGCGCGGTAAGTACTCGTTTAGGAATACCGGGTATCCCTGAAGCTGAAGAAATAATCGCAGTCAATCGAGATCTTACGTTGGTCGAAGAAACAGGTGTTCGAGCACACTTTTGTCGCCTATCAAGCGCGCGCGCGATCAGTTTAATAAAACGGGCACGCCGCGCTGGACTTCCGGTTACCGCGGATGTCGCCCTATCCAATCTATTGTTTATCGATCAAGACGTTGGGTCATTCGATCCTAATTACCACCTACGCCCTCCATTGCGCGAAGGCCGTGATCGCACACATTTAAGAACCGCTATCAAAAAACGGGACATTGACGCAATTTGTGGGAACCATGAGCCACACGATGCGGACGCAAAGGCGACACCGTTTAGTTTATCCGCGCCAGGAGTAACGAGCTTCGATACATTTGTCCCTGCACTATTATCTCTGGTCGAACAAGGCGCCTTTGACTTAAATACGGCTATTGCCGCGGTCAGCCAGGCCCCTAACGATATCCTCGGTCTCGACGGTGGAGCGCTTACCTGTGATTCACCGGCCGATATCTGTGTCTTTGATCCCTCGCAAAAGTGGACAGTGTCTAAAGAGAGTCTGAGCAGCGCTGGTAAAAATACTCCGTTCTTAAATCAGACCATGAGCGGGAGGGTAACTCTCACAGTAATAGCCGGTCGTATCGTCCACAATACTAATGATTAAAGTGACAGGTAATATCGAAGCGCGAATAGAGAATGACGCTGTGCCAAATGAACGTAACACCATATTGGTCGAAGAGGCTGAGGTCGTGTCTACCAAGGCATATGATGGAGCCCAATACGCCCTGCGTTTGCATGCCCCGCGAGTCGCTGCGCGAAGCAAAGCGGGGCACTTCGTCCATCTTCGCTGCGCTCCAGAACTTTGGCTACGGCGACCGATGTCGATAATGCGTGCGAATAGTAAGCACGGCTGGATTGATATCCTATTTAAGGCACACGGCACAGGTACCAAACTCCTCGCAAAACGCAATATTGGTGATATCGTCAGCCTGATCGGACCTATCGGTAAACCGTTTAAACAAGAAACCTACTGTCGACGGCCACTATTAATAGGCGGAGGGGTCGGTATCCCACCGATTGTATTTCTAGCCGAGCATTTACGCGAAAGGTCAGTCAATCCTTTCGTCATCATGGGATCCGAAGTCCCGTTTCCGTTTCCCGTAACGCCTTCTCAGATCCTTGTGGACGGAATCCCCAATTACGTCACTGGCACAATGCCGCTCATGGAAGATTGGGGAATCCCCTGCCGCCTGGCGAGCCGACAAGGTTTTGCTGGTTGTTTCGACGGTTTTGTCACCGAACTTGCGACACATTGGATCGAATTTCAGCGAGAAGAGCACAAAGAAGAAATCGAAGTCTTTGCCTGTGGCCCTACGTTGATGCTTAAAACCGTAGCCGGTATCGCGCGCCAGTTTAATCTCAAATGCCAGGTGTCGCTCGAAGAGTTTATGGCCTGCGGGCTGGGAGGTTGTGCCGGATGTCCCATCGAAGTGCGAACAAGCCAAGGCGCCGCGATGAAACGGGTGTGCGTTGACGGTCCGGTGTTCGAATCCGCCGATGTCATTTTTGCGTAAACTTGAATCCAATATCAGATATTGCAAACATTCGCTCGGCTAAAAATTTCAGGACAACACGATGAGGGAAAGATCCTCTCCTCTGTCAAGTAACCAATATTCGAGTCACCGCAAGCTAGGTGACGTGGTACGTAGACACCAAAACTTTCTCTACCAACGCCCATTGGCAGCATATAGCCGTAGGCAGTTCGATCGTATCAATACCATTGTCAACGTATACGGCGGCCCTATAGTCCTCGATTCCGGTTGTGGCAATGGGGAAGCTGCCTGCACCCTAGCTAATGAATATCCAGATCACCTTGTGATAGGAATTGATAAAAGTGAAACAAAAATCTCGGGAGCAGCAGCGCGCGACGCTCCATCGAACCTGCATTTAGTGCGTGGAAATTGCGTAGATATTTGGCGGCTAGCGGCAAACGCGAACTGGCCCATCCAACACCATTTCCTGCTTTATCCCAACCCCTGGCCTAAGGCGAAGCATTTGAAACGGCGATGGCATGGTCACCCAGTTTTTAGCTCCCTGATAGCTCTGGGTGGGTATTTGGAATTACGCAGCAATTGGGAAATTTACGTTGCTGAATTTTCTATTGCACTTGAGATCGCCGCAGCCCACCGCACTCAAGTAGAACAGTTTCTCCCCTGTGCGCCGCTAACGCCGTTCGAGCGCAAGTATGCTATTAGCGGTCACCCATTATATCGCCTCCGAGTGCAATTGAGTTGATTGTTACCGCACAAAAGATCTTAGCGGGCCGTGCGCAAACAAAATACGGGCTTGATACTAGGCCACTCAAAGAAAATAGGGAGCGCGTTCTATAGCCTTTAGGGGGTCGGATCAACACC
>CAYFFH010000037.1:0-15453 GCA_964342175.1 uncultured Enterobacteriaceae bacterium
TCTGTAGTTTGATGATGCTTAGCACCGACTCTCCATAGGCGGCGGGACCGATAAAACGGAAATGCACTTCACCCATAACGAAGGTCGTCCGATCTTTGCTGATCATGACGTCTATGGGGTAGCCAACCCGACGAAACAACTCATGCTCGGTGTCGTTAAACCATGACAGCATACGGGGGTAATACACCAAACCAAATGGATCGGATTCACCCCAGTTAACAGTCAATTCGCGCCAATACATGATCATCGTTTAACTTCTCATGCCGCTGGGATAACGGCGGTTGTCTCAATTTCAACCTTGGCACGATCCTCGACCAAAGCTACAACTTGTACCAGAGCCATCACCGGGAAATGATAACCCATGACTGAACGGTAGGCCGAACCAAGCGCCTTTGCATTAGCCAAATACTCATGCTTGTCGGTGACATACCAGGTCATGCGCACAATATGTTCTGGGCGGGCACCCGCTTCGGCCAATACGGCAACGATATTCTTTAACGCTTGGCACGTTTGCTCGGCTAGTTCGTCGCTATTAAATTCTTGCCGCTCATTCCAACCAACTGTGCCACCTACAAATACCTGGCGACCGCTTGCAGCGATCCCGTTCGCATAGCCTTTCGGCTTCGGCCAACCGGCCGGTTGTAAAAACTGGATATTCGGACCTTCGGGCTTAGGTGGTTCAGCCATAATCAACTTCCCTTACTCTTTGATGGGCCTTACTGATCAACCCAACACAGAAACTTTTAACGATTCCGCTTTCCCAAAATTATTTTAACTTGAATTGTTTCAAGATTAAAATAATTCGTCTAAGATGCCTCCATTCCGGCGAGCTCTAAAGGACTCGAACATGAACGAAGCGGACAATCGGGCTTCAACAGTTAGCGGTAAACACGCTGTAGTGACCGGTGGCTCTCGTGGAATCGGCACCGCTATCGCACGTAGGCTGCACGCCATGGGGGCGAAGATCACAATAATGGGCCGTGACCACGCAGCTTTAGCCAAAGCACGCGACTCACTTGAGGGAAGCGCCTACCAGGTAGCTGACGTGACTGATTTGGAATCCGTCAGTACCGCGTTTTCAGCCGCGAGCACTAATTTTGGACCGGTAGGAATCCTGATCAATAACGCTGGCGCTGCTCAAAGTGCACCCTTCGCCAAGACCAACAGAGCGTTGTGGGATCATATGCTCGCAGTGAATCTAACCGGCATATTTCACTGCCAACAGCAAGTGATCGAGCCGATGCGCCATGCCCGTTGGGGCCGTATCGTAAATGTGGTTAGCACTGCGGGTCTAATCGGTTATGCCTATGTAGCAGCCTATTGCGCTGCCAAACATGGCGCAATTGGACTTACGCGAGCACTGGCCCTTGAAGTTGCAAGAGAAGGTATAACCGTAAACGCCGTATGTCCGGGGTTCACGGAGACCGATTTACTTGAAAAATCTATTAAAAACATCATGGACACAACGGGACGCAGCCGCGAACAAGCAGAAAAATCCCTGAAGGCGGTAAACCCGCAACGGCAGTTCATCCAACCCGACGAGATTGCATCAACTGTCGCCTGGTTGTGTTCTTCGGGCTCGGAGAGCGTCAATGGACAATCAATTGCAGTTGCCGGTGGAGAGGTAATGTGACCGCCAGCGCGCCTGAGACTTTGAATAGGCTCTCGAGGTCATTACCCAAAACACGTCCGAAACAATCGCTGCGATTGTGGTTGCGCTTGCTTGCCTGCGAGGGTCTCGTCGAACAAACCGTACGTGCGCGCCTGAGAACAACGTTCGATATCACGCTCCCTCAGTTCGATGTCTTATCCGAACTAGAACACGCCGGTGAAGCGTTAACTATGTCACAACTGTCAGAAAATCTAATGGTGTCTAATGGTAATGTAACCGGCGTTGTCGACCGCTTAGAGCGCGACGGTTACGTGCGTCGAGCTGCTTCGCCGACCGACCGACGCGTGCAGTACATCGAGCTTACTGACCACGGTGTCCACGCGTTTCGGCAGATGGCAAGCGTGCATGAACGATGGATCACTGATCTGTTCTCGGACTTGACTGCGAACGAGATCAAGAATTTGATCGCGGGCCTAAACAGGGCTAAGAGATCGATCTCCTCCAAGCGTTGAACAACCTTTTCACAATTCGGGCAGTTCGGCTACAACAGTAGTCTATTCAAAGATCCGAGGTTCATTGCTATTGCCCGCCCGCTAACATAATTGGAGACAATCAAATGAAGCTGTCTAAGCTAAAGCCGACACATTTTAAGTGGCGTTGCAGTGATGCGGTCGCAACAATTACGCTGAATCGACCAGAAAAGAAGAACCCACTGACATTCGAATCTTACGCCGAACTACGCGATACCTTTCGCAACCTTAACTATGCAGACGATGTACACGCTGTAGTAATCACCGGTGCCGAAGGCAATTTTTCATCTGGCGGCGACGTCCACGACATAATCGGCCCACTCACTGAAATGGATATGAAAGGTTTGATGGAATTTACCCGTATGACCGGTGACGTAGTCAAAGCTATGCGCGCGTGTCCACAACCTATCGTCGCCGCGGTAGATGGGATCTGTGCTGGTGCCGGCGCCATCTTAGCAATGACCGCCGACATGCGCTTCGGTACAGAAAATTGTAAGACCGCATTCCTGTTCGCCCGTGTCGGACTTGCTGGTTGTGACATGGGTGCGTGCGCCATTCTGCCTCGGATCATTGGGCAGGGTCGCGCAGCGGAAATCCTGTTAACCGGACGCGCCATGAGCGGATTAGAGGGTCAACGCTGGGGCTTTTTCAATCGTCTGTGTGCGCCAGAAGCCGTTGTTAAGGAGGCGCAGACAATGGCCGTCTGTCTCGCGTCTGGCCCGACATTCGCCAACGGCATGACCAAGAATATGATCAATCAAGAATGGAATATGTCAATCGATCAAGCGATTGAGGCCGAGGCACAAGCACAAGCAATCTGCATGCAAACGCAGGACTTCCATCGCGCCTACCACGCCTTCGTGGCAAAACAAACGCCGTTATTCAAAGGCGACTAGCTTGATTGCCTGGCGCTATAATTACCAGCATTGGGAGACTTAGCAAGGATAAATGCTGGCAAAATTTGCAAGTTGGCATTTGAATTTGTGTGGGATCCTCATTCCATGTCGTCAGGACGATCAAGTGAAAATCAACATTGATAGACATGTCCAGGCGCAACGTCAAAATTAGAAACCTAACACTCAGCAACATTAGACTTCGGAATCACATCGACGAAAAATGAGGAGCGCGAGTCTGAACCGACAACAGCGTTTTTACGTGCTAAGGTGCAGACGCGTTATCGACTTTGACATCCAGCGATGAGTTGCTACCCTGAGCCCGGTTTCCATCGGCTAGCTGCGCCTGTGGTTTGAACTATGTCGAAAGGTAGGTCATCGGCAGCTGTTGGACGCTGTCGCAATTTAGTTCGACCAAACAGACCCCCGAGGTAATTCACGCATGTTTGGATATGATCCCCTGATTTTTTGGGGTTGGACATTTTTGGCATTCTACATCGGCCTAATGATAACGTTTGGCTTCGTTGGCATGCGCCGCGTCGAAGATAGTGATGACTTTGCTACAGCGCGCGGTAGCTACGGCCCATTGTTCCTTGCCTTCGCAATGACAGCCACGACGGCAAGTGGCGCAACCTTCCTTGGCTTACCCGGACTCGCTTATACATCAGGTATGTCGGTGTTGTGGTACGCCTTTGTCTATCCGCTTGGGGTTTACAGTGGAGTCCTCATCTGCCTCCACGGCATCCGTCGAGCGGGTGCCAGTTTTGGCAGTCGCTCTATGCCGGAATACTTAGGGGATCGTTTCGATTCCGACGCACTCCGAATCATCGCTGCTTTGTTTTCAATGATGTTGTTATTTTATCTCGCCGGCCAACTGCTTGCTGGCGCGGTGATGTTCACAAGTATGTTAGGACTTGAAGCCCTCCCCGCACTTTGCGTTACCGCAGTAGTGTTGATGATTTACATCGCGCTTGGCGGTGCGCATGCAGATATTTTGACCGACGGGGTACAAGGTATGCTGATGTTGGCACTAGCGGCGCTCGTATTGTGGATGTTTTTAACCGGCTTTGGTCTTGAAGGCGGTTTCTCAGGAATGGTCAGGCAGCTCGAAGCAATTGATCCAGACCTAACTCAACCTCTGCATCCGACCCATCCGCTATTTGATTCCCGTTGGGATATATTCGCGATCTTCGCCTCGCATTTGCCACTGGGGCTATTACCTCACATAGGCAACAAACTTTGGGCGCTCAAAGATAACCGCGACCAGATGAAATTCATCAAGTATTCCTTTGCGTTCGGGATGTTGTTACCGGCGATCACTTGCGGCGGCATCCTAGCCCGAGTATTACTGGGCGACTCACTGTTCGCCGAAGGCATGAACCCCAACCAGGCCATCCCGGAACTATTTATTGCCACGCTACCCAGCTGGGCCGCGGCCTTAATTGGCGCTGGGGTGCTCGCGGCAGTGATGTCCACGGCCGATGGTTTAGTAGTGTCAACCGCACAGATATTTGCAAACGACATCTATCGCCGCAGCATTGCGCCACGCTTGGGCGAAGGAAAAGATGATAAACATGTCGACCGAGTCGCGCTAATTATCAGCCGCGTCGCGACCATTATCGTTTTAGTTGGCGCTGTTGCACTTGCCTGGAATACGCGCGAAAAGAACGTCGCTCTGTTAGTTTGGATCGGTATCGGCGGCATGATGGCAGCGTCAGCATCACCGATGTTTCTTGGCGTTCTGTGGCGGCGCGCTACACGAGCCGGATCGATAGCCGGATTCGTCGTTGGCGGCATTGCCTTTAGTCTGTTGCATTCTGGCACGATCAAGGCGAGCTGGTTCCTCGGCAGTGTGCTCGAAAATCCAGGCGCCTGGATCGCGGGCCAATCGAGTAACCCGTTCGCCTGCGCGACCTTAGGTGCGTTCGTATCAATCTTTGCGATGGTTGTCGTGTCGTTAATGACCAATCCACCCACAGACGAACATCTGAAACGCGTGTTCGGATCCTAGGAATAATTTAAGGAGTAGAAGTACATGGGTAGTATCTGGAATACGCTGCAAGGCGTTGCGTTTAAACAAGACTTCATCTATGCGGGCGATGTTCGTACACGGACTATCACGGCCGGCAGCGGACCTGTATTGATCTTTCTGCATGGTACCGGCGGACATGCCGAAGCCTATCTCCGCAACATCGAAGCGCACGCAAAACATTTTTCCGTGCACGCGATCGACATGGTCGGACACGGCTATAGCGACATGGCTGATATCGACTATGGGCCTCAGGACTACGTCGATCATTTGCTAGCGTTTGTCGATGCTATCGGCGCGGACAAAGTGTCTATCTCCGGCGAATCTCTCGGCGCACAAGTCGCAGCCTGGTTCGCATTGCAGCATCCAGATCGCGTCGAAAAAATAGTTTTGAATACGGGTATCCTGTTGCCGCCAGATCCAGAGGGGAAGAAAGACCTTGAGGATTTATTAGAACGCAGCCGTAAGGCAACCGGCAACCCTGATCGAGATGCCATCCACGCACGTCTTCGCTGGCTTGTCCACGAGGACCATAGTGTTACCGAAGAATTAGTCACAGCGCGCAAACAGATCTACGACCAACCTGGACGCGCGGCAGTGATCCGCCAGATTGCCGAGCAAAGTATCAGCGCTTTACTCGATCCCGAGATCGCGGAAAGATGGAACAATCCTACCCTACTAACTAAGCTCCTATGTCCCACTCTGGTTTTATGGACCCGCTATAACCCTGGACAACTTGTACCGCTAGCGGAGCAAGGCGCCGCCTTGATTCCGAATTCAGAGCTCATCGTACTAGAGAACAGTGCCCACTGGCCCCAGTGGGAAGAACCCGAGGAGTTTAACCGAGCACACATTGAATTTTTGCTGAAGTAATAATCTCGCCTCGATCGGAAAACGGCTGTAGCTCGATCTGTTGAGCGATAAATCCATCGTAGGAAATTTGAACTACCCAACCGATTATCGGATTGGTACCGGCAACGTTCGCACGTTACCAGCGGTGTGCGCAGAACTTGGAATCTACCGTCCGCTGATCGTGACCGATAAGAACATCCCAAGACTCGATTGGTTCCAGACCGTCGTTCGAGACCTAGACGGTACGGCGCTGAAAACACGAGTCTTTAGTGATATCGATCCGAATCCGTCTAGCGACCATGTGGCTGCAGGAATTGCCGCATTTACCGATCATCGAGCCGACGGTTGCGTAGTGGTCGGCGGAGGCTCTGCAATGGACACGGGAAAGTGCATCGTACTCCTGGTAGACAATCCGGGAACAGTGTTCGACTACGAAGATGATAATGACAACTGGAAACGTGCCGATAGCGACCTCATCGCGCCGTGCATCGCGATCCCAACAACGGCGGGTACCGGTTCGGAAGTCGGCCGCGCAGCCGTAATCCTAGATCCGCTAGATAAAACTAAAAAGATTATTTTCCATCCGCATATGGCGCCTGATTTAGTGCTGGCAGATCCACAATTGACTGTGGGACTACCTTCGGATCTCACTGCCGGAACTGGCATGGACGCGTTTGCACATTGTTTTGAGGCGTACTGCGTTGAGAGCTACCATCCAATGGCCGATGGGATAGCATTAGAGGGTATGCGCTTAATCGCTGATAATCTTGTCGTCGCCTTCGATGATGGCCGCAACATAGAAGCGCGTACACACCTACTGATGGCTGCTGCAATGGGTGCAACTGCCTTTCAAAAAGGTCTCGGATTGATCCACGCACTATCGCATCCACTGGGCGGACTCACCGGGCACCACCACGGCACCGTAAACGCAATCTTTCAGCCCTACGTAATGATCAACAACCGAGAGGTGATCGAGCATAAGATGTCTCGACTCGCGGGCTACCTCAACTTGCCTGGAGGTCACTTCGATGACGTGCTGAATTGGGTGCTAGAGCTACGAAAACGTCTCCAAATACCGCATACCTTAGCTGGAATCCTCGATGTGGAACTGATCCCTAAGTTGGTGGCGATGACTACCGCCGATCCGTCGCTCGCCACAAACCCGAAACACTGTAACACTGAGGATATCGAGCGCGTGCTTCGGGCGGCATTGGACGGTAACCTCACCCAATAGATGTCTTTCTAATGTTTGAATGAAACAATGTATCGAAATTCAATAGAAGGACATCGTCTAATGTCGTATCGATCTCTGCCAATACTGTTACTTTTTTGTATGGCCACCGCCCAGGCCAACGATTATTTACCCTCCAAGTGGTGGCCGTCGACATGGGGCGCAGACGACGAACGGGGCGCATTAAACCATCTTACCCCCGCTAAAACACTGGCCGCGGCGGCATTGATTAATACCGGAGTTATCTATGATATGGGCCGGGTATTCGAGGAAGGGATGCCGTTATTCAGTCTCACGCCTAAGAAGCGTAAATTCACCTTATCTGTACCCGGGGCGCCTTCTTGGGGGCCATTGGGTGAAAACAAATTGTTGTGGAACGAAGACTACGTATCTGGCCATCTGACCCAAGACGGCACTCAATTTGATGCCTTAAGCCATATGGGCACGGACCTAGGCCCCGGGGGTGATCTGAATAAAATCCGTTATTACAACGGCCATACGCACGCAGAGATTGGTAGCGGCCGCGGTTTTAGCAAGCTCGGCATCGAAAAAGTTACGCCCATTTTTACCCGCGGGATCTTGATCGATATTGCCGCGCTTCGAGGCCGAACCTTAAACTGTGGAGAGGAGATCTCAGTCAACGACCTTAAAGTCGCACTCACTCGCCAAGGTCTAGCGGAAAATGCGATCCAAGTTGGTGACGCATTGTTTTACCACACAGGTTGGGGTGAGTATTGGAAAGTCGACAACGATAAATTCAATGGCTGCGCGCCCGGTCTGTCTGATGCGGCGGGAGACTGGGTGGTTGCGCAACAAGTGCTGCTAGTCGGTACCGATAATTGGTCGGTAGAGGCAATCCCGGGGCCTGATCCGAAGATATTCGCGCCGAATCATCAAAAATTCCTGGTAGAAAACGGGATCTATATCATCGAGAATTTAGATTTCGTTCCCCTCATTGAGGCCCAGGTCTACGAATTTGCTTTCGTCGTTGGTACGATTCCCCTTAAGGGTGCAACTGGATCACCGATAAGACCGTTTGCCATTAGATAGAAGAATCTCGGCTACAATGCGTAAAACTACGTTTTCCGAAGAGGTTTTATTATGAACAAGGGTGAAATCGTTGCGGGCTTGCTAGCACCGCACCCACCTCATCTGGTTTTCGGTGAGAATCCGGCACAAAACGAACCACGCTCCAAGGGCGGTTGGGAGCAATTGCGCTGGGCTTACGAGCGCGCCCGCGTCAGCCTCGAAGAAATGAAGCCAGATGTGTTACTGGTACATTCACCGCATTGGATCACACAGCAAGGCCACCACTTTCTTGGCGTTAAACATTTGAGCGGTAAATCAGTCGATCCGATCTTCCCCAATATCTTTCGGTATAGCTTTAAACTCGAGGTCGACGTCGAATTAGCAGAGGCGTGCTGTAATGAAGCGGCAACGCTGGGGTTAACCTCGAAAATGATGCGCAACCCTAATTTCCGAGTCGACTACGGTACCATCACGACCTTACATATGATCCGTCCCCAATGGGATATACCCATAGTCGGTATATCGGCAAACAACTCACCGTACTTCCTATCAACTGAGGAAGGACTCGAAGAGATGGACACGTTGGGTAAGGCCACCCGCAACGCGATTAAGGCAACCGGGCGACGTGCCGTGTTGCTCGCCTCGAATACATTGTGTCATTACCACTTCAGCAAAGAGCCAATTCCACCGGAAGATATGTCACAAGAACATCCCGAAAATTTCGAAGGCTACCTGTGGGACATGCGAATGATTGAATTACTCCGACAGGGCAAGATAAAAGAGGTATTTCGATTGCTGCCACAGTTTATCGAAGAGGCCTTTGCCGAAGTTAAATCAGGTGCTTTTACCTGGATGTTTTCGGCCATGGATTATCCAGAGTTACCAGGAGAGCTTCATGGTTACGGTACCGTTATCGGCACAGGAAATGCCGTGATGGAATGGAACTTGATTAAAGCCGGCCTCGCTCAGGCAGCATAGGACGAAAGTTCGATGGCAGTTGTCTCCGCGTTTCTGATCCCAGGCTCCCCGTTGCCCTATGTACAACCCGACAACCCACCCTGGGAAGCGATGGCTGCGGCACTCAAAAAGGCGGGCAGGGCGCTCGCGGCATCTAAGCCTGACACGATTGCAATCTACTCAACCCAGTGGATAGCAGTGCTCGACCAACTATGGCAAATGCGGCCAAACCCGGTTGGGTTGCATGTCGATGAAAATTGGCATGAATATGGAGATCTGCCGTTCGACATGCTTACCGACATCGAACTAACAGAAGCGGCAATTGCGGCAACCGACGATTATGGAATCCGATCGAAGGGCGTGGATTATGATCAGTTTCCGGTCGACACCGGAACAATCGTCGGTTCGAACTTTCTTGATCCGAAAAGAAATTTTCAATCAGTCGTCACGGCTAATAATCTCTATCATGATTGGGATATTACTGAGAATCTTGGACGCGTCGTGCGTGAACAAGCCGACGCGCTCGGGCGTCGTATCGCTATCGTCGGTATCGGCGGGCTGTCAGGATCGTTTTTCCGCCATGTAATTAACATCGGCGAAGATCATATAGCTAATATAGCCGAAGATGAGTGGAACAAACGGATCTTGGGTCTGATGGAGGTCGGCAATATCGACGCCCTCGTCAAAGACTGCCCTACGTACGCAGCTAAAGCGCGCACTGAAATGGGTTTTAAGCACTTTGCGTACATATTAGGTGGGATCGGCGGCAAATTTACCGGTGCGACGGTACATCATTACGGGCCGCTATACGGTAGCGGGGGCGCCGTGGTTGAGTTTCACCTGCAGTAGTCGCAAGAATTCCCGCTATCGAGAACTATCGCTCGGTGGATTGCGGCGTTCACCAAATTCACAGACCGTTTAGCCTATTCTGGTGCCGGCTGCATTTCGTGGCCCCATAATTTCGGCGCGTTGTAAAACTTCGGCTCCCAAGTTGCGTCATCGATTAGTGCACCACCATATCCATATTCAATCCACCATCCCGATGGTGTGTAGACGTAGAATGAGGTTGTTCGATCGTTGGTGTGGCGCCCCAAGGTCATCGCAATCGGAACGTCGTTCGCAAGCGCAATATCGTACCCACGCCCAACGTCATCCATCGACTTAGATTCCAACATGAGATGGTTTAAATCGCCGCCCTTTAATGGACCCACCGGGTTAGTAAATGCAAGGCTATGGTGTCGCGGATTACAATGCAGAAACGTCGCCTCTATGTCGTCCCAAAAAATGTAGTCGGAGAGGCTAAACCCGAGCATCTCGCGGTACCACTTTACCGTTGCATCGGGATCGTCGCTCGCCAATACGATGTGGCCGAGCCCCAACTCGCCAGTGTTATAACCATCCATGCCATGCGCTGGAGTGAATGGCATCGCGTCTTGTTTTGGACCGAAAAATATTTCCGTCCGCACGCCGTCCGGTGCGCGGCAGACGATCAATTCCATCACCGCTCGTTCTTCGCAAAGCCCAGGCTCACCGACCTCGACCTCGACATCATTTTCGGACAGGTGTGCGGCCAACAACCTCAAGTCTTCTCGCGTGTCAACTTCCCATCCGACATGCGCGACTTTATCGTCCGCACCTTCGTATAATGTAAGCCGGTGGTGCTGATCGTCCAGCCGATACTGGTGTGTACCGTCAGGCGAATCGGTTCGCCTCTCTAGACCATACAAGGTGAGCAGCAATTGGTGCCAGGATTCGGGATCGGTAATGGTAGCGCCGAGGTAACCTAAGCCTGTAACTTTAGACATGTGGGCAATCCTTCCACTTATGATGATGAAATCATCATAGCAATAAATGTGGGAATTGTGCCGCAACCGGTACAAAAACATGGGCACGACACCATGGAATCATTCAGAAGAAAGATAGTACACATCGACATGGATGCGTTCTATGCATCCGTCGAGCAACGCGACCAACCCGAGCTCAAGGGGAGACCGGTGATCGTCGCGTGGCAAGGCCAACGCTCCGTAGTATGTGCGGCTTCCTATGAAGCTCGACGCTACGGGATCAGATCAGCAATGCCGGCCTTACGCGCAGAAAAGATGTGTCCAGATGCGATATTCATACCGCCTGATTTTACACGCTATCGCGCGGTATCGAATCAAATTCGAGAGATTTTTGTCTCCCATACCGACCTCGTCGAACCCCTATCACTCGACGAGGCATACCTCGATGTAACGGCAAACAAGACTGGTCTAGCCACCGCAACGGAAGTAGCCGAAAAGATAAGGACTCAGATCCAGGCCCGCACGGCATTGACGGCGTCAGCTGGAGTCGCGCCGAATAAATTCCTCGCAAAAATAGCGTCCGATTGGCGCAAGCCGGATGGGATTTTTGTCGTTCGACCTCATCAGATCGAAGGGTTTTTAAAAGATCTGCCGGTTAAAAAACTACCTGGCGTCGGCAATGCAACGCATTCCAGGCTAATCGCTATGGGTGTGGCTACCGTTAGCGATCTGCACCAATTTGACATGCGAGAACTTGAAACGCAGTTCGGCCAGTTCGGTACGCGCTTATACAATCTTGCGCGCGGGATCGACAATAACGAGGTGCGGCCGGATCGACAGAGAAAATCAATTTCCTCCGAGCAAACGTTCGAATACGATTTGAGCTTGAGTGAACTTGTCGTTCCAACAAAGTCCGCGGCAGAACGCACGTGGGTCCACGCTACTAAGTATGGCCATATCGGGCGGACGGTGGTATTAAAATTGAAAACAAGCGATTTTCAAAGCATTACCCGTAGCCACACCCCTCCTATTTGTCCTAGCTCTCTCGAACATCTGAGCGCAGTGGCGTTACAGCTGCTCGAGCGGGTAGACTTCCCTAAAACAACGCGCTATCGGTTAGTCGGAGTCGGCCTCTCGAACTTTGTCGACACCGAGCGTGCCTCCATGCAGCCAGAGTTATTTGACGAGCTATGACACCGAAGTTACATCGGAAATTTATCAAGTTGGCTGGTGCTTTCTCGCCTGGTCTAGAATCACATATTCGACGACTTGGTCCACTGGAGATCCCAAGCCGTAAACATTTAGGCCTTCCTCACTTTTTGGCACGGATTATTATTAGCCAACAGCTCTCGACCAAAGCAGCACAAACTATTTGGTTGCGAATCAAATCTGCAGCCCGAGAAGCAGACCAACGCATCCCGCAGTATTTTTCCCGAGATAATATTGAAGCGATCCGGGCCTGCGGTGTTTCCGGGAACAAAACTCTAGCTCTATTGGCTATCAACGAAGCTCACACACTACGCACGTTATCGCCGGCTCGGTTGCGAAAAATGGATTTCGAAACCCGCTCGGCAACTCTCCTAGAATTGCGCGGAGTCGGACAGTGGACCATCGACATGGCATCAATGTTTTACTTCGGGGATAAAGATATATGGCCGTTAGGAGACCTCGCGGTGGCACGAACATTCCGTAGCTATCTCAGCGCTAGGCAAGCACGACGGATGGATAGTTTCGTTGCGCGCTTTTCACCGAATAGATCGTATCTCGCCTGTTACATGTGGCAGATCGTTGATGGGGATCTCGATGCCGAGCCGATTTAAATCATGACAATTTGCTAACGGAGATGATCGCAATGGATAAATTACTAACGGATAGAATCGCACTCGTAACAGGAGGGGCCAGCGGGATTGGCCGAGCTTGCGCTTTCGCATTGGCAGAAGAAGGTGCTAGCGTCGCGGTATGCGACCGCGACGAAGATTCGGGTAGGGCTGTCGTTGATGAAGTGAAATCGCTAGGGGGGGATGCGATGTTTTCGGCGACGGACGTCGCGTCGGTAAATTCGGTAAACTCGAGTATTGATGAAATCATGGCACGCTATGGGCGAATCGATTGCGCATTTAACAATGCTGGTGTAGCAGGTGACGATCGGTTCATCGCCGACACAACGGATGCCGAATGGAACAAAATTATTGGTATCAATCTAACTGGTGTTTGGTCGTTTTTACGGCGGGAGATTCAGGAGATGTTGCCTCGTGGCGGTGGTGCCATCGTCAACACCGCGTCCGTGGCAGGCCTGGTGGGTTGGCGTGGCGGTGCCGCATATTCCGCAACAAAACACGCAGTAGTGGGTCTCACCAAGTCCGCCGCGCTCGAATATGCGCGGCATAACATTCGGGTAAACGCCGTTTGCCCCGGAGTGATCGAGACCCCGATGGCAGCGACCTTACAACACGACACCGGCGGCCTCCGTGAGCGATTACTGCGCAAGCATCCGCAGAGACGCTTCGGGCAAGCGGAGGAGATCGCTGAAGCCGTCGTGTGGTTATTCTCAGACCGATCGTCGTTTACGAATGGACACACACTGACGATTGACGGTGGTTATACGGCACGTTGAGATTTTAATTCCGTCCACGATTATCGATTCGTGGGAGCCATAAACTCATCCATCAGAAGGAGAATATTACTGTGGATTTAGGGCTAGCTGGGAAACACGCCATTGTCACCGGAGGTTCGCGCGGCATCGGGCGAGCAATTGCAGAACGCCTCGCCAGCGAAGGATGCTCGGTTGCGATCTGCGCCCGTAACGCTAAAGAAGTAGCCGACGCGGTCGGGAAGATAAAAAAGGCTAGCCCGACGGGGACGAACGTTACCGGTACGGCAGTCGATGTTTCTGATACTTCGCAGTTAGACAGTTGGGTCGACACTGTGGCGACAGATTTTAGTGGGCTCGATATCGCCGTGGCGAATGTCAGTGCGCTAAGTGGTGCCCCAGGCGAAGACAGCTGGCGCCTCAGCATGGAAGTTGACATGCTCGGCACCGTGCGCACCGTCGAAGCCGCGTTGCCATATTTAGAAAAATCGGAATGCGGTTCTATTGTTGCGGTGTCATCAACCGCCGCGCTCGAGGCCTTCAGCGGACCGAGACCGTACAACGCCATAAAAGCCGCACTAATAAATTACATGTCGAATATTGCGACGGTCATGGCCCCAAAACAGGTTCGCGCTAATACAATCTCACCGGGAACTATCTACTTTGATAGTGGGGTCTGGGGTGATCGCCGGCGGCACCAGCCAGAAATCTATAACTCGGCATTGGCGCAAAATCCGCTCGGACGCATGGGCACACCATTGGAGGTCGCGAATGCAGTTGCGTTCCTTGCGAGTCCAGCGGCAAGTTTCATTACCGGTGCTAACCTCGTCGTGGATGGTGGTTTTACTCGCCGAGTGCAATATTAGCAACGATATAAATATTAGTTCTAAAAAGCCTGGCGGATATAAATTCAAGGATCAACTTCATGCACTTCGATATCGTTTCTCTCGGCGACCATCTGCCAGACCCTCATAGCGGCCGTTACAATGAAACTCAGGCCGAGCGGTATCAGTTTTGGGTGGAGCTTGGCACGCACGCGGAGAAATGCGGGTATAGTGCAATTTGGCTCGGAGAACACCATTGTTCTGACTATATTGGGTCATCGCCGCAAATGGTGCTTGCCGCAATTGCTATGCGGACTCAGAAAATCAGGCTTGGAACCGCCGTATCGCTTCTACCCAATCATGATCCCGTGCGTCTAGCGGAAGAGTTCGCAGTGCTCGATCTATTAAGTCAGGGACGAGCGGAGATCGGTTTTGGCAGTGGCTATACCGCTCATACTTTCGATCTCTTCGGCCAAAATATCGACGACGTCATGGAAATATCCGCTGAAAATCTAGCGCTTCTACATACCCTTTGGGACGAAGGAGATATTGACTGGCAGGGGCGTTTTCGTGCACCCATCCGCCAATCGGCTCTTCAACCGCGTACCTACTCTGGCCGCTCTATACCGATTAACATTGCGACGGCGTCAAATGAAACTAATGCACGTAATGCAGGTAAAAGTGGATACAAACTGATGTTGATGACAGTTGTTGGAAAGTTCTCGGATATGCGCCATCTTGCCGACCTCTATCGCGAATCATATTGCGCGAGTGGCCACGATCCAGCCGACATGAGCGTATCCGCCGTGGCGTATGTCCACGTGCAATCTTCAGGGACCGCAGCGCGTGATACATGGTTTCCTTACCGCGACAACTATCGTTCATTCACCAAAGCCCTAACCGAGACTAAAGGATTAACCGCTGGTGTTCTAGAGGTCAGTAAACGCATCGCGAAGGAACGCTTTGTCGCTCGCGAGGCGGATTTCTGCGGCGAACCAAATGAGGTGACGGCACAAGTATTGCGGGCATATCACGACCTCGGAGGGCTCGATCGGCTGATCTGCTACGTCGACTGTGGCGGTCTGGCCGGTTCGGCCGTGCTAGATTCGGTCGAGTTATTTG
>CAYFFH010000038.1:0-15363 GCA_964342175.1 uncultured Enterobacteriaceae bacterium
GGGTGTTGCTGGTTTGTTTTTAGAAACGCATCCAAACCCCGATCAGGCTTTGAGCGATGGTCCGAACTGTTTGCCGTTGTCTGATTTGCAAAGTCTTTTGGAAACGTTGAAAGAAATTGACCGTACAGTGAAGGATTCCTCTCTTATCTAGTAACGATAACCGGTTCCATGTCAGCAATTGAGTCAATAAAAGCCCTGGAAATAATCGATTCGCGTGGGAATCCGACCGTCTACGCCGAGATTACGACGGTCAGTGGCGCTAGGGCCTCAGCTGCCGTTCCGTCTGGGGCATCAACCGGTGAACGTGAGGCGATCGAGTTGCGGGACGAGGATCCTGCGCGCTACGGCGGTAAGGGTGTTCTAAAGGCAGTTGCAAACATCAATAACGAAATCGCTGATGCATTGAATGGTTTCCCGGTAGAGGAGCAAGCCGGGATCGATCAAACCATGATCAGTCTTGATGGTACTTCCAGTAAAAGTCTGCTCGGCGCTAACGCAATGTTGGCTGTATCCATAGCTGCCAGTCGAACTGCAGCGGTAGAACAAAGTATTCCAATATATTCGTACTTGAATCAAGGATACGATTTTCAAATGCCGGTACCGATGATGAACATCATCAATGGCGGAGCTCATGCTAGCAATAACGTCGACTTTCAGGAATTCATGATCTTACCTGTCGGAGCAGATACATTTAGTGAGGCGGTGCGTTATGGTGCAGAGGTGTTTCACGCATTGAGAGCTATCCTCGTAGCCCAAGGTGCATCGACCGCGGTCGGAGATGAAGGTGGTTTTGCCCCCGACTTACCGTCGAATAAGGCAGCGCTTGATCTGATAGTGGCTGCGATTGAGTCTGCTGGGTTTAATTTAAATGATGACATTGTATTGGGACTTGATGTCGCGAGTTCCGAGTTCTACAGCGACGGTTGTTATCACCTCGCTTCAGAAAACCTTCGTCTGAGCAGCAGCGAATTTTCGCAGATGCTCGCACAATGGACTCGGGAATATCCAATCCTATCGATCGAAGACGGCATGGATCAAAACGACTGGAACGGCTGGCGTGAATTAACAGCCGAAATTGGAGACCGAGTCCAACTAGTGGGCGATGATCTTTTCGTTACCGACGCAGGACGGTTACAACGTGGGATCGATCATAGCGTCGCCAATTCAATTCTGATAAAAGTCAATCAAATTGGAACGTTGACTGAGACTTTTGACGCTATCGAATTGGCGAAAATGGCAAACTATACAGCCGTCGTATCACATCGATCTGGAGAAACTGAGGATACTACGATTGCCGATATCGCAGTCGCTTATGCCACGGGGCAGATAAAGACCGGGTCATTGTCGCGTTCAGACCGAACTGCAAAATATAACCGTTTGATTACAATCGAAAGTGAACTCGGCGAGAAGGCGGTTTATCCGGGGGTTGCTGCCTTCTATAACATTAAGCCAGGGTGAGGCTTAAATGCGGAGGGTTACTTTCGTTCTTGTCGTGATATTGATTTGCTTACAGTATATTTTGTGGTTCGGTAAAGGTGGAATTATCGACGAGCGCGCGCTAAGACGAACAGTTAAAAATCAGCAAGCTGAAATTGATGTTCTGAAAGAACGTAACGAGGCGCTTGTCGCTGAAGTGGTCGATCTAAAACAAGGGATGGATGCGATCGAGGAACTAGCACGCAGTGAGATGGGTATGATTAAAGATAACGAGTTGTTTTTTCAGATAATCAAGCCTCACCAGGGAGAAGCCCAAACTATCGATCTTGACCGCAATGACTGACTCTACGGTTTGGGCCGTGGTTCCTGCGGCCGGGAAAGGTGTGCGAATGGGCACAGAGACACCGAAGCAGTATCTGATGCTTGCCGGTAAACCTGTCGTGCATCACACGCTTGAGGTTCTTGTCGACCATGCGCAAATTGCAGGAGTGGTAATTGTGACTGCGGTGGACGATGCTTATTGGTCGTCTTGCGAAAGTTCTATGCAGACGAAATTGTGTGTAGCGACTGGCGGCGCCAAGCGATGTCATTCAGTGCTGGCGGGGCTCAATAAATTGAGTGGCATCGCCAATGACGACGATTGGGTTCTGGTACACGATGCGGCACGACCGTGTCTGCGGACGGGCGACATTGACTACCTGATCGAAGAGGTCCGTAGTAGTGCAACGGGCGGTATCCTAGCGTTTCCTGTGGGTGACACCTTGAAACGCTGTAATGTTGCGAACGAGATCCAAGGCACCGTCGATCGGACGCAGTTATGGTGTGCAATGACGCCGCAGATGTTTCGCATTGGAACTCTGCGCATGGCAATCAATGCGACCCTGGAAAAGGGAGTGTTCGTGACGGATGAAGCCCAGGCGATAGAGGCTATCGGCGGAACACCGCGGGTCGTGAAGGGTCATGCAGACAATATTAAAATAACGCACCCGTCCGACCTCGCGCTTGCTGAGATTTTCCTGCGAACTCAAGGTAGAGTGTAATGCGGGAATGGCAAAGTTGCGGGTGATTGAGCAGCCCGGGATAGCTAGTCGAAATTTGACAGTAGATGAACATTGAAATGAGTTCAAATATTAGGATAGGTCATGGGTATGATGCGCATCGTTTCCAAACGGGCGACGCAGTTATACTTGGTGGGGTAAGTATCCCGTTTGATCGTGCGTTGGCGGCTCATTCGGACGGTGACGTTCTCTTGCATGCGATCTGCGACTCCCTGTTGGGCGCGTCCGCGCTGGGAGACATTGGCCGACATTTTCCTGATTCGAACGCCGAATTCAAAGGGGTCGATAGCCGATATTTGCTGAGAGAGGTAGCTCGGATGATTGAGAATGCGGGCATCAGTGTAATTAATATCGACGCCACGCTTATTGCAGAACGCCCCAAGATTGCGCCTCATGTTGATGAAATGCGGACTAACATTGGAGCCGATCTTGGTATCTTAGTCGGTCAGGTCAGCATAAAAGCTACTACTACAGAAAAAATGGGCTTTATTGGTCGCGGAGAAGGAATTGCAGCCGATGCGGTTGCTTTAGTCCAAGAGCACCAGTAATGGTGTTCTGTCCTTGTCTGTTTGCGGGTCTAGAGGCCGTTGCTACTTCTGTGGTGGCGAGCGTCTAGTAATACATACAACGCACCAGTGCCTCCGTCTACGGGGCGGGCAGATGCGAACGCTAGAACTATATTCCAGTGAGACAACCAATGTGCCACCATTGGTTTTAGCACTGGTATTTTCCCCGGTGAACGATGCCCTTTCCCATGAATAACACGGATACAAGTTAACCCTCGGCCACTGCAGCGTCGCAGAAATTGTGACAGATTCGTTTTTGCTCCCGACACACTAAGACCGTGCAAGTCAACCTCTGCCTGCACCGCGAAATCTCCACGACGAAGCTTGCGCATAACGGCAGGTGAGACGCTGGATCGTTGGAAGATGGCTTCTTCTCCGTATTTGAGTTCTGTGTAGTCGAGTTGACCGTTGGCCATTTCGGCCATGACCTCATCGTCATCCCTATTCGATTGAGTCGGAGTTGGCGGGGGCGGCGTCTTACGCACTGCCAAAGTCTCGTGAACGAGTGGTTTCACGTCCCTTACCGCACTGCGGAAAAGATCGATATCATCGCTGGAACTTATGTCGTCGGCACCACTAATTCGTATTGGTCGATTGGAAGAAACTCGGCCACAATCGCCCTCGAGTTTTGTTTTACTCATCGAGGTGAGCGGCTGTTGAAATGATGTTTGCGTAAGGTGCTGCAAGTGCCGCCATGAAAGATCTGTGGACCTGATCTGCAGGAACAATACTGCCGTTGAATTCAAGATCGCGGGTTGCGCACGCGTCCTCTAGTACAGTGCAATCGAAGCCTAAGTCAAAAGCAGCGCGAGTAGTTGCATCGATGCACATGTGGCTCATGGCACCGACGATAATCACTTGTTTAATTCCGGCTTCTCGTAATTGTACTTCGAGGTCGGTTGCGCGAAACGCGTTTGGAAAGTTTTTCTGGATTACGACTTCTTTCCCCACGGGGTACACGGTTGCGTGATGCTTTGCGCCATTTGTGTTAGGGAGAAAAAAGGTAGCACCCGGTCGGATTGATAGGTGCTGGATGTGATAGATAGGTGCTTTACGCTTGCGGAATGATTCGAGGGTACGACTCGCGTTATGGCTGGCATTACTCATGCCTACGAGTTCCATTGTTCCGTTTGGGAAGTAGTCGTTTTGAATGTCGACGAGAATAAGGGCTTGGTCCATGACGGCTCACATAGTCAGTTTAACCATCGTAAATTTAGCATAAGCCAGCGTACCTTGGGGAATCTGACACGGAAAATCACTTGAGCCAGGACCGAGCGTTATGAAACATCTTCATCCATGGACCCTCAACACTCGCCCACGAAGGTTCAAGCCATGAATATTGCGTGCTGAGGAATGCGCGCTCCGGATGCGGCATCATGATGGTAACGCGTCCGTCATCGCTGGTAAGACCGGTTACCCCATCGAACGAACCGTTTGGATTATAGGGATAGCGGTCCGTGGCTATGCCGTGATTATCGACGAACCTCAGGCAAACATAGTCACCCTGCTCTATCCCCCTGTCGATTCGTCCTTCACCGTGGGCGACTACAATCGGTGCTTTCGTTCCCGCCATTTCACGTAACAGAATAGATGGAGATTCCAATATTTCGGCCATGACTAGCCGTGCTTCGAACTGCTCCGACAAGTTTCGGCGAAAAGTCGGCCAGTTATGCGCGCCCGGGATCAGTGAGCTCAAGTGAGAGAGCATCTGACATCCGTTGCATACCCCAAGTGCGAACGTGCTCGGCCGGTTGAAAAAATCAGCAAAATTTTCGTGTACCTTGCTATTGAATAAGATAGATTTTGCCCAACCTCCGCCGGCCCCAAGCACATCTCCATAAGAAAAACCTCCACAGGCAGCGATTCCACTGAAGTTTTTAAGATGTTGACGGCTATCGATTAAATCGGACATATGTACATCGATAGCGTCGAATCCGGCACGATCGAATGCAGCCGCCATCTCGACATGACCGTTGACTCCTTGTTCCCGTAAAATCGCGACGCGCGGTCGAGCCGTATTGATGGCCGCAGATCGCGTTGGCATAGTGGGCTCGAATGTCGCTGCGAGATATAAGCCTGGATCATTGGGGTCAACAATAGCTGCCAGTTCTTGTTGCGCGCAGGCAGGGTTATCCCTAGCCCGTTGCATCTGGAATGTATTGGAAGACCAACTATTGAGCAGTGCTGCGAGTTCAGATTCGAATATGGTCTCGGTTCTCGATTGCACCCGCACAACCCCATCTTCGGTCGGGTGACCTAATAGGTGGATGTGGTCGGCCAGCAGCGTCTCCGAAAAGTACTTTATAACTGTTTCGATGTGGGAGTTCGCAACTTGGATGACAACGCCGAGTTCTTCGCAAAACAACGCTGCGATCGGATCTTGGCCGAGCGCAGAAATATTAATGTTAATTCCTGAGCGTGAGGTAAAAGCCATTTCACACAGGGTCACGATAAGTCCGCCGTCCGATCGGTCGTGGTAGGCGAGTATATAGCCAGCCTCGTTTAGGATTTGGATAACATTAAAGAAGGCGGAAAAAATCGCAGGGTTATCGAAATCGGCTGGCTCCATGCCGAGCGTGTTGTAGCATTGAGCCAAGATAGACGCCCCGAGTCGCCGATGGCCGCAGGCAAGATCTACAAATAACAATGAAGTGTCACCCTTATCGAGTTGTAGTTCCGGAGTAAGTGTTTGCCGGATATCTACTACAGGCGCAAAGGCAGAGACGATCAGCGAAAGTGGCGCGCTTACTGAATAGCGACTGTTTTCGTTTTGCCATTCGGACTTCATCGACATCGAATCCTTCCCGACTGGGATTACGATTCCAAGTGCTGGGCAAAGTTCGAGTGCTACAGAACGAACAGTCTCATACAAGCGAGTATCTTCGCCCGGGTGTCCTGCCGCAGCCATCCAATTAGCCGACAGTACAACGTTGCCTAGGCGCATAATTCGGGCTGAGCTGATATTAGTTAATGCCTCTCCTACTGCCATGCGCCCAGATGCTGGCGCGTCTAATAATGCAATTGGAGCACGTTCACCAATAGCCATTGCCTCCCCGGTATAAGTGCCGAAACTACTAGCAGTGACCGCGCAATCTGCGACCGGAGTTTGCCACCGCCCAACCATTTGGTCACGCGCTGATAAGCCGCCGACGTTACGGTCCCCGATCGTGATCAGGAAGCGTTTGTCGCCAACACTCGGGAAGCTCAAAACGCGATGAATAGCATCTGTGATCATAATATCGGTAGTCGAGAATGGAGCAATTTGGCGTGAGTGCGTTTGGACGTTTCGGGACATTTTCGGTGGTTTCCCAAAAATCACATCCATCGGCAGATCGATGACATTTATATCCAATAAATCGTCGTGAACGGTTAAATGCTCGTCTGCCGTAGCTTCCCCGATAACCGCCATAGGACAGCGTTCTCGTGCACACACAGCGGCAAATTCCTCGATCCGATCGGGGTCGATGGCCAAGACATAACGCTCTTGGGCTTCGTTACACCATATCGCTAAAGGCGACATACTCGGATCTGCACTAGGGATTGCCCGTAATTCGAAGCGCCCGCCGCGCCCGCTATCGTGCAGGATCTCGGGTATCGCGTTGGCGAGTCCACCGGCACCAACATCGTGGATCGACAAGAGGGGATTAAGTTCACCTTGGCTCCAGCAGTTGTTGATTACTTCCTGACAGCGACGCTCCATCTCTGGGTTGTCACGCTGCACAGAGGCAAAATCGAGTTCGATTTCACTCGTGCCAGAACTCATGGATGAAGCAGCTCCGCCGCCTAAACCGATTAACATTGCGGGTCCGCCGAGAACTAGGATTTTTGTTCCGTCAGAGATATGCCGTTTATGGATATGTTCAGCACGTATATTACCAATGCCCCCAGCGATCATGATCGGTTTGTCGTATCCACGGACATCGCTAGGAATACTGCGGTCCTCGAAACAACGGAAATAACCGCACAAAATTGGCCTTCCAAATTCATTGTTGAACGCGGCAGCGCCAATCGGTGCGTCGCACATGATCTCGAATGCGCTCGCTAAACGCGGATTTTTTGGTCTTTGTTGCTCCCAGACTTGGGTGAACTCGGGTATACGCAAATGGGAGACCGAAAATCCAACTAGGCCGGCCTTTGGAATCGCCCCGAGCCCAGTCGCGCCTTCATCGCGTATTTCGCCGCCGGATCCAGTGGCTGCGCCCGGGTATGGTGCTATACCGGTCGGATGATTGTGCGTCTCGACTTTCATTAGAATGTGAACGTCTTCTTCGGTCATACCGTAAATTGAGGAATTTGGATCGGCGAAAAAGCGTGCCGCAAGATAGCCCGTTGTGACGGCTGAGTTGTCTGTGTAGGCTGAAAGCACCTTACTCGGTGCTCGATCATAAGTATGGCGCACCATTCCGAATAGACTTCGTTTTTGTGGTTGGTTATCGATCTCCCATTCGGCATTGAATATTTTATGGCGACAATGCTCCGAATTAACCTGTGCGAACATCATGAGCTCGATATCGTTGGGGTCGCGGTCGAGCTGCATATAGCACTCGGCGAGATACTCGATTTCATCCTCGGTTAACGCCAATCCAAGTTCATTATTTACATTAGCCAGCACGCTTATACCGCCCGCTCTAAGCGCTACCGAACCTAGCGGCTTTGGTGCTGCCTTGCTAGCGAGGACTTGCGCTGCTTCATGATTCGTTAAGAGCGTTTCGGTCATGCGATCATGGATAAATGGTGCAACTATCGACAAGTCGCTATCGGTAATTCCATCAAATGCCCACTGGGTCGCACGTTCGAAGTGTTGTAGGTTGTTCAGACCACAGTTTCTCGCAATGTCGGTTGCTTTGCTTGACCAAGGGGAGATTGTGCCGATTCTCGGTGTCACTAAAATCGAAACTGACGGATTGGGCGCGGCGACAGCTAGAGTGCCGCCGATTAGTTCACCAAGGCGTTCGAGTTCCTTATTCGTAGGCGTTGTTCTAAACCATGCAAGGTAAAGACTTTGGGTCCCGACGATTTCGAGTTTCGGCAGGAGCGCGTGCAATCGAGATTTTAGTCGATCACGCCGGAACTGGGGCAGCGCATCAGCGCCATAAAAGACGTGCATGTGGTTCGTGCTTTTCCCGGAACGACCGCTGTTATAAAGTCGTGCGCGTTGTTAAGTTATCGGAGTTATTCGGGTACAAGGGTTTCTCGACATTGATTAGAAATCGCGTTTTTACAAACTGTATTGATAATACTGCAAAGCGCATCCCCACGCTTATATTAAAGGTGAGTTCTCTAAATTTGACCGGTTTTAGTTTGAGCCTTCAAAGTTTTTTAGCTAACCGCGATGCGACGCCGGTATAACTATCTGGCGTTAATGTTTTCAATCGCGCGAGCTCAGCCTCAGGCAACGCCAAGGTGTCAATGAACTCATGCAAGGTTGCACGATTGACGCGCACACCCCTAGTGAGATCCTTAAGTGTCTCATAGGAGTTTGTTAAGCCGTAGCGGCGCATAACAGTCTGGATAGGCTCGGCTAGTACCTCCCAAGCGTCCGCTAAGTCAGCGGCTTGCCGGGCGATATCAGGCTCTAGCTTAGCTATTCCGCGTTCGCACGAGGCCAGCGCGATAACAGTGTGACCGAAGGCCGGCCCGATATTACGAAGAACCGTTGAGTCGGTCAGGTCCCGTTGCCAACGAGAGATCGGCAATTTCGCAATTAGGTGTTGCATAAGCGCATTCGCGACGCCGAAATTTCCTTCTCCATTTTCGAAATCGATGGGATTAATCTTATGTGGCATTGTGGAGGAACCGACTTCACCCGCAGTCGATTGCTGGCGGAAATAACCGATCGAGATGTAGCCCCATGTGTCACGGCAAAAATCGATCAGGATCGTATTGAGTCGACAAATATTACTCAATATCTCCGCGAGATAATCATGCGGTTCGATTTGGGTGGTCAAGTAGTTAGGGGTCAACCCGAGTTGGTTGACAAAAGATGCTGATATTTTTGGCCAATCAGCGTCCGGGAATGCCGCTACATGGGCATTGAAGTTTCCAACTGCCCCATTAAATTTCCCTAATATGTCGGCGCGGGTGAGTTGTTCCATTTGACGTTCGATGCGTGCGATGACGTTTACAATTTCCTTAGCCATAGTTGTTGGCGAGGCCATTTGGCCGTGAGTCCGAGCCAACATCGGATGTTCGCCACACGAGTCTGCGAGAGCTGATAGTTGTGCTTTTACGATTTCGAACTTTGGGACCAGAACTTGATCTCTTGCTTCTTTTACCATCATGGCGTAGGCCAGATTGTTGATATCCTCCGAGGTGCACGCAAAATGTAGAAACGGTATTGCACTTGCAAGTGAGTCAAGCTGTTGACACTTCTCTTGTAGGAAGTATTCAACGGCTTTTACGTCATGGTTCGTTGTTTTCTCAATCGTCTTGATGCGTTCCACATCTCGAAGTCCGAAGTTATCGATGATACTGTCTAGGTACGCGAGGCTTGTGGTATCAAAACCCGGCAACTCTTGGATTTCGTCTTGGGTTGCGAGATGTTGCAGCCAACGGATTTCGACAATCGTGCGGTATCGGATCAGGCCAAACTCGCTACAAATTGCCACAAGCGCTCTGGTTTGGTTTGCATAGCGACCATCGATGGGTGACACCGCGGTAGTTGGGCTCAACGGTAAGTGATCAGTTTTCACGGGCATGGATTTGGAATTTCTGCGTGGATTTTATCGATCGCTTTGAGTAGTTCCTTTGGCAACGGAAATTCAATGCTAGCAAGATTATGTCGCAACTGCGTTTCGTTTGTCGCGCCAATGAGCGCGCTTGCCACATACCGTCTAGACAGAATAAACGAAATTGCCATATGTGCCGGATCAAATCCGAACTGTCGTGCTAATTCGAGGTAGTGTGAGGTTGCCACAGCTCCCCTCTCGGTATTATAGCGGACAAAGCGATTGTAGCGGTTGATCCGTGCGGATACAGGGCTGCTATTCCCGGCGTATTTCCCGGTAAGGGTGCCAAAACCCAATGGTGAATAGGCGAGTAGGCCGACCCGTTCGCGATCAGCAATTTCTGCAAGGCCCACTTCAAAGGCCCGGTTGAGTAGGTTGTACGGGTTTTGGATAGCCACCACGCGTGCGAGACCGCAGTGTTCGGCTAGGTGAATGAAGGACATTAACCCCCATGGTGTCTCGTTCGACAATCCTATATAACGAACCTTTCCAGCAGTGATCAAGCTATCCAAACCGCGCAAGGTCGCCTCAATATGCGGTGGTATTTCCGTTTGAGCAGGCTTGTAACCTAGCTGGCCAAAGGTGTTCGTTGGTCGATCTGGCCAATGCAACTGGTAAATATCGATAAAATCTGTCTGCAAACGTTGCAGGCTGCCATGGAGCGCTGCGCTCAAATGGTCGGTCGAGTGCTTAGATTCCCCACGGCGGATGTATGGTAGATGTACGCCTGGTCCGGCCGCCTTGGTGGCCAAAATTATTTTGTCTCGATGACCCGAGCAATTAAGCCAAGTCCCGATATGCGTTTCGCTTAGACCACAGGTATCGGCCGTGGGCGGCACTGGATACATCTCTGCCGTATCAATTAGGTTTAGTCCGGCTTCCAACGCTATGTCGAGTTGGCGGTGGCTTTCAGATTCCGTATTTTGCTCCCCAAAAGTCATCGTGCCGAGTGCGAGTTCGCTTACTCTGAGATCTGTTTGTCCAAGCTGCCGGTATTTCATTTGATAGTGTAGTTTGCAGGATGTTGTATACCTTAAGAAACCCGAGTACCGCGTGCAAGCTGCCGAGCAGTAATATTCTCTGGATGGTTTGCTATCGAATTGATATAAACAGCGCTAGGCTGTCATACACTATTCGTTTGTATCGGGGGGACATTGGAAAAAACTTTTATCGCGCGACGTTTTCGCGGTTTTCTACCTGTGGTCGTTGATGTCGAGACCGGTGGTTTCGACCCGGAGCGCGATGCCCTGCTGGAAATGGCTGCGGTGCTCTTGGCGTGGTCCCCAGGACGGGGCTGGCATCGGGGTGATATTGTTACCCACCATATTGAACCATTCTCGGGTGCAAATCTTGAGGAAGCATCATTACAGTTTAACAAAATCGACCCGTATCACCCTTTCCGGATGGCCGTTCCGGAGAAAAAAGCCTTGACCGAGGTGTTTAAAATTGTGTCCGAGGCCGTGGCGGCACAAGGGTGTACCCGAGCTATCCTCGTTGGCCACAATGCTGCCTTCGATCTCGCTTTTGTTAAGGCCGCGGCATTGCGGCTCAAATTGAGGAACAATCCATTCCACCAATTCAGCACTTTCGATACGGCAGCCATCGCGGGGGTTGCACTAGGACAGACTGTATTGTCGCGCGCCGTTGAGGCTGCAGGAATCGATTGGAATCCGGAGGAGGCGCATTCCGCCATGTACGATGCAGAAAAAACGGCAGAACTATTTTGTTTGATCGTAAATCGTTGGGACGAATATAATCGAGGGACACAAGGCGAAATCTTATCCTAAACGCTTATGCGATCACGCCAATGGTCGGTAGTTTGTTTCAGCGAACCGAGATCGACGTTGGTAAGTTTTCTCTCGGTAACCACTCTGCGCCCACCGACCCAAACGTTAGAAATTTGATCACGGTGCCCGGAATATACCAGTTGCGAAATCGGATCATAAAGTGGGGCAGCACCAATTCCACCTAAATCAACAGCAACGATGTCTGCCAGCTTGCCGGGTTCGAGAGAACCAAGTTCTGCTTCCATGCCTAAGGCTCTAGCGCCGCAATAGGTAGCCATGCGTAGCACCTGAGTTGCCGGAGCTACCGCTGGGTCGTCGGCCACGCCCTTCGCGAGGAGGGCTGCAGTGCGCATTTCGCCTAACATGTCGAGGTCATTGTTGCTTGCTGCACCGTCTGTTCCTAGTGCAACGTTGACTCCTGCTTCGAGCAATTGAGCAACTGGACAAAAGCCGCTGGCCAACTTCAAGTTGGATTCCGGGCAATGCACGACACTGACTCCGGCGTGCGCGAGTTCGGTAATTTCGGTTTCGCTGATTGTGGTCATGTGAACCCCTAGGAGCCGACGCGACAAAAGTCCTAGATCTGCTAGACGCGACAGGGGGCGACGTCCATCTTTAGCTATTGCCTGATCCACCTCGTGTTGGGTCTCGTGTATATGCATCTGTATTTGAACGTCCAGTTCCTCGGCCAAAGTGGCGACCCGGCCCAAAGTCAGATCATCCACTGTGTACGGTGCGTGCGGTGCAAAGGTCGTGTGGATGGTCGGATGAGTACGGTAGCGATCATGCACACGTTGGCCATTATGCAGGTATTCGTCGATATTGGCCGCCCACGCACTTGGGAAGTCAATGATTATCATCCCAACAACGGCGCGTATTCCCGCTTCGATGGCGGCAGCAGCGGTCTCGTCGGGGAAAAAATACATGTCATTGAAACAAGTGGTACCGGAGAGCAGCATCTCCGACGCCGCAAGTAGGCTACCGTCATGAACGAACCTGCGGTCCACACAGCGTGCTTCGGCCGGCCAAATATGGTCCTCTAGCCAGGGTTTTAGCGGAAGATCGTCGGCAAGTCCGCGAAATAGAGTCATGGCAGCATGGGTGTGACAGTTGATCATTCCCGGAATTAGCGCATGATCCTTCAGCGCTATTTCGTGCTCAGTAGTGAATTTTTTTTGTGCGGAGGCGCTTGGTAACACATCGACAATGCGGCCTCCAGAAATAGCAATACAATGGCTAGATAATATCTTTCCGTTCGGTTCGACAGGAATGACCCAATCGGCATGAAGAATTTGGTTAACGTGTTGCAACTTGGAACCTCGTGGGGCGTGGGGTGCGTTAGTACCTTATCAGAGTCCCAGCTATCTGTGGTCGCTATCTCCGGTACAGGCGGGTGGTTGAGCGGCTTCGGCGACTATTATTTGTCGAAAAACTGTCTTTTGCCTTACTCGGTGGATCGCAATGCGACAGTTTCTGGGTCGGCTGGACGGGGCTCTAAAATTGTTGCCTACGTTAATTGGAGATTTCGTCTGTGGACATAATGTGATGACTGAGCACGCCTCAAGAGTTCGAGCCATTTATTGGGAAAGCCACGGGTTGATGCTACTCGATCAGCGACAGCTACCAGACCAAATTGAATACGTTCGTTGCGACTCAGTCGAACATGTTGTTGCGGCCATCGAGACAATGGTAGTCCGGGGCGCGCCAGCAATCGGTATCGCTGCTGCGTATGGAGTTGTATTAGCGGTTAGCAGCGCTTTTGAACAATATGGTAGAAAATGGCCGGGGCGTATAGCTGATGATATCGATGCTTTGAAGAATTCCCGTCCGACAGCAGTTAATCTGAAGTGGGCACTCGATGCGATGACTGAGTGCTTCCCGGGTCCCGATATAGATCCACGCCCGCTCTTATTAGACCTAGCTCATCGATTATATCGCGAGGATATCGCAGCAAATCGAGCAATTGGGGATCATGGGGCATTGTATCTTGAGCCAGGTGCCCAAGTGCTAACGCACTGTAATGCTGGCGCGCTCGCCACTGCAGGTTACGGTACGGCCTTAGGTGTTATTCGAAGTGCATGGGATTCAGGAAATCTGCAACGCGTTTATGCGACTGAGACACGGCCATGGCTGCAAGGTGCCCGACTGACAGCTTGGGAATTGCAGCAAGATGGTATTCCGGTCACCCTGATTGCCGACAATGCTGCTGCACATCTGATGCGAGAAGGTAATATTTCATGTGTGATAACTGGGGCGGATAGGATCGCGGCTAATGGTGACGTCGCGAATAAGATTGGTACCTATACGCTAGCACTATGTGCACGTGAACATGGTGTGCGGTTCATGGTCGCGGCACCGTTATCGACTATCGATCAAACCGCCTCAAACGGTGACGCAATTCCGATCGAACAAAGGCCCGGGGAGGAACTGCTTGGCTATCAGGGGTTCCAGATAGCCCCATCTGGCATACCGGCATATAACCCAGTTTTCGATGTCACTCCCGCCGCCTTAATTGACACCCTCGTGACTGAAGTCGGGACATTAGACAAGCCAGATGTGTGCTCCATTGCAGGGCTTTTTAAGACTTAAAATCGGGCCTATTTTGGCGTGCGTTTTCGGCACGGTGATGGTATAATTTCAACCTTTGAAGCGTCACTAAAACCCCTTTTAATTTAAATACTTATAGACTTCTAAATGGCAGATTTAGACCGCCAACTCATACCCGTCAATATCGAAGACGAGATGCGCCAATCGTATATGGATTATGCGATGAGTGTGATTGTCGGTCGGGCGCTACCCGACGTGCGTGACGGCCTGAAACCGGTGCATCGGCGAGCGTTGTTCACGATGAGTGAAAACAACAACGACTGGAATAAGCCGTACCGGAAATCAGCGCGTATCGTCGGTGATGTGATGGGTAAGTATCATCCGCATGGTGACTCCGCAATTTACGACACGATCGTGAGAATGGCGCAACCGTTTTCGCTACGCTATATGCTTGTGGATGGGCAGGGAAATTTTGGTTCGGTGGACGGTGACGCACCGGCCGCAATGCGTTACACCGAAGTGCGAATGCAGCGCATTGCACATGAGTTGATTATCGATTTAGATAAAGATACGGTCGATTTCCAGCCGAATTACGACGGCTCGTTGAACGAGCCAAAGGTTTTCCCGACCCGGATTCCTAACCTTTTGGTTAACGGTTCGAGTGGCATAGCCGTTGGCATGGCGACCAATATTCCTCCCCATAATTTGACTGAAGTTGTAAATGCTTGCATTGCGATCATCGATAACCCGGTGATTGAGATAACTGAATTGTTTGAATTGATTCCCGGGCCAGATTTTCCGACGGCTGGGATCATCAACGGATCATCGGGGATCCTCGAGGCCTACTGCACGGGACGCGGTCGAATCTATGTGCGCGCGCGCGCAGAGATTGAAGGCGAGGAAGGTGCGATGCAGCGCATTATCGTTCATGAGCTACCCTATCAAGTGAACAAGGCACGATTGCTGGAGAAGATCGCGGAGTTGGTCAAAGAGAAAAAGATCGAGGGTATTCGCAGTGATGGCTTGCGCGACGAATCGGACAAGGACGGTATGCGGATCGTAATCGAGCTCAAGCGCGGTGAGAACGCCGACGTGTTACTGAACAATCTCTATCGACAAACCCAGATGCAAACCGTGTTTGGTATCAATACGGTCGCGTTGGTTGATGGTCAACCGAAGACCCTTGATCTCAAGACAATTCTTGAATGTTTTGTCCGACATCGCCGGGAAGTCGTTACCC